>DASRGM010000180.1:0-18933 GCA_035651035.1 Terriglobales bacterium | reverse complement strand
ACGAAGGCGTGTACAGGTAGCTGAAGTTTGTGGCCTGCAAGTGTCCGGCGATTTGCGGGCGCCGCAGCGGCCCGCTCACCGTGCCGTTGAAGCTGGCGCTGCCGTCCAGCTCGATCGGCAAAGGTTGAGCGCCGTTTCCCGCCAGCAACGGCTTCAGTTCGGCAAGGCTGGTGGTGTTAGCGTTCAACTTCAGCATCGCCGAATTCGAGCCGAGCGAGCCGCTGGCGTCCAGGCTGCTATGCGGAGTTGCCAGCCGCAGTGCGGTCAAGTCGATTCGTTGCCGGCGCAGCGCCGCCCGGCCGCGTACGCTTCCGCTCACCGGCAGCTCATTGGCGGCAGGACGCTCGGGCGGAGTGATGTCCAGTGCAAGATCGGCTACTGAGTTCTCGGGCGACTCTCTCCAGTCCAAATTGACCGTACCCGTCAGCCGGCCCGCGGCGTTGAGTTTGTCGAGGGGCAACGATCGGCTGGCAAAGATACGCGCCAGCTCATTCAGCGACAGCCGGCTTGCTCGCAATCGTGCCCAGCCCTGCTGCTCGCCTGCGGCCAGCTCCTCCTGCGCACCTCGTCGCGAGCGCGAAGCGGAAGCAGGCTGCTCGCTTGCTTTCGCGGCCTGGGACGCAAGCAGGTTCTTGACCTCCGCATCGCCGGTCACCGACCCACCGAAGACGCCGGCCGCGATCTTCTTGAGAGCCAACGCGTCTTGCGTGAACGCGAAATCTGCATCGATATTGGCCCGGCGCAAGGCGACGCCGGCCGCCCGGGAATCCAGGTTGCGCAAGCTAACGTGTCCGGCCGTCGAATAACTTGCCGGCAGCGAATAATTGGCAGAGCCGTTCAGCAGCATCGTCCCGCGGCCCAGCTCGGGCGAGCGGGTCACGGCAGCAACCTGAGCCACATCGACGCTGGCGGTATAAGTAAGCTGCACCTGCGGCTGAGCAAAGTTCGTCAGCTTTCCTGAAGCTTGCAGCAACGAGGCTTGCGAAAGCAGCTTCAGGTCGTGAATGTCGAGAGCGTTCTCCCACAGCGTGAACTGCAAAGCGGCGCTGGCGGGAACATCGCGAAACTCCCCATATCGCACGTCGAACTTGCCGATCTGCAGGTCGCCCGGATATTCGTGGACGCCATCCTGGGCGCGATAACTCAGGCTCAAGGCGAGATCGCTGGCGGAAAAATCCAGTGGTAGCCTACGCTCGTTCACCAGTAGCAAGCCGTCGCGCAGATCGGCGCGCGCAACCTGCAGGTCAAACAGCTGCTGCACGAATGTTCTGCCGGCCACCGGTTTCAGCTTCGGCTGTGGCGCGTTCGTGCTGCCGTCAGGATTAACGATCAGGTGCACCACCGGGCGCTGCAGTTCCAGTCGCGCCACGCTGAATTGCTTCTCGAAGAACGAGATGATGTGCAGTTGTATCAGGGCGCGATCGACGTGCACATACGGCGCCTGGCTGGGCGGCTCCAGTCCATGAATGGTGAGGTCGGTCGCGTCGAACGCAAGCTGCGAAAGGTTCCAGCGAAAAGAGGCGATCTCGACGCGGCCGCCGGTGACCTCTTCGAGTGTGGCCACGAGCTTGCGACGCACCAGGTCCTGGAAGCCCGCGCTCCGCAGGTAGAAAAACAGACCTATGGCCACGGCCAGCAACACAACCAGCACACTGACGCAGATCCACCGGCGTTTGTGCGAGCGCTTCGATTTGGCCTGGTCCGCCATTGCTAGTTAAAGCCGGCAGCTCCGGCGTCCTCCTCGGGAGCGTTCACTCCAGGAATGGCAATGCTGCTGTGAATTTCCGCCTGCTGCCGCAGGTTGTGCAGCCACGCATCGAGGAGCTCATCGATCCGCTGCTGGGTCAGCAACTCCTGGATCCTGCCCTTCACGTCGTCCAGTGCCAGGACTTTGCCGCCGTTGTGTTGCAGATCCGGCAGCAACTGGTTCTTGTAGTACGACTCGATCTCGTCCTGGTTGATGTGCACGTTGGGACGCAGCCGCACCTCGATGAAATTCATCACCTGCACCTCATCGCCGAGGTGCTGCTTCAGCGTCTGCTCGTCGAGCCCGTAAGCCGCCAGCAGTTGCCGCCACGCCGCATCGTCCTCGCCGTGGGGGAGCTGCGCGCGCAGCCGCGCAACGTCCTCCTGCAGCTTTTCGTTGGACGGCCGCATGTAGTTGGCGTCGCCCATCTGCGCGCTCAGCAAGCGGCGATCGATCAGCCGCTGCAGGGCGCGAATGCGATCGGTCTGGCTCAACTGCGTCACGGGTTTCTGCTGCATGAAGGCCTCGAAGCGCACCGCCTCGTCCCAGTCGCTGCGAAGGATAGGCCGACGGTTGACACTGGCGATGACCCCATCGATCACCTCTCCGGCAACAACCGGCCCGACCGCTATGAAGGCGAATAGCGCAAAGCAAATCGTGAACTGAATAGCTCTTCTCATCAGAAAGTCTGCCCAATACTAAAAAACACGTTGATGCGCCGCAGTGAATCGGTTTCCGCGTGCTCTTGAATCGGAAATCGGGTGGGATTCAGCGCGTATCCCAGATCGAAACGCACCGGCCCGACCGGCGTCTTGTAACGAATTCCGGCCCCCACGGCCTGCGAGTCATAGTTGAAGTTGCAAGGCGTGTTGCTGCCCGGCGTAGCGCAATCGGCAAGCGACGGCTGATGAAAACGCAACATGCCGCTGATGATGTGATTGGCGCTGTCGAAGACATTGCCCATATCGTGGAAGAACACGAATCCCAGGTTGTTCCCGATGTAGGGCAGAGTTACGGGCGGAGTGCGAAGCTCAACGGTGTTGACGAAGAGCCCCTGGCCTCCGATAGCAAAGCCGGTTTGCGTATCGCGCGGGCCCGCCTGGTTGATGGAAAAGGCGCGCAGCGAATTGCTGCCACCGGCAAAGAACAGCTCGGGCAGCGGAATCTGCGTCGCTTCCGCCGGAATCGAGCCTGGCGGCAGCGACTCAAGATTGAGAAAGTCGTTAGTGCCATACGGCTTCTCAATCCCGATCTGCGTCCGGCGCGCCAGCACCCAATTTCGCTTAATCGTGTAATACGTCGAGTTATCGATGAGGACGCGGCCGAAGTTCGTCTGCGAGCCCAGCGCGCTGGTCGCCAGCCCTCCATTCACCGCGTTGTAGCTGCCTTTGCTGGGATTGATGGCGTCATCGCGTTTATCCCGCACCATCGTGATGATGGGCATCGCAATGAATACCGGCTTCGAATACAAGGCGATCAGGACGGGATCGATCACCAGGCTGTTCTTGTCGACCGCGACGCGCTGGAAGCTGACACCGTAGGCGAAGGTAAGAAACCGGTTCACGCGCTGCTCCGCCTGGACAGCTCCTTCCAGCCGCTCGGAGGCAAAGGTATTCACGTCGGCCGTGTTGTCGTAAAGCGCGCTGAAGATGATGCGCCAGTTCTCGCGATGAAACAGCCGCGGGGCATCGTAGCTGGCCACGCCTCGGCGAGTCAGCAGGCCCACCCGGCCACGCAAGGTGAAGGTCTGGTCGCGTCCCAATATGTTTAGACGGGTGATTTCAAGAACGGCATTCGGGCTGACGCCCGTCTTGCCTTGCGGATTGCTGGTGCTGGGCAGATTGCCGGTGGCAAACTCGATGCCGCCTCCGTAGCGGAAGGTCCAGCGTTTCGCCTCCTGGATATTGAACAGCACGTCCTTTGACGGCTCATCTCCATCCGGGTTCTGCACCGCCATATCCACTTCGTTGAACAGGCCGAGATTGTAGAGACGGCGCTGCGAATCCACCATGCGCGTCTGGCTGAGCGGATCGCCATCGGCGATGCGCATCTGCCGGTTGACCACATAAGGCCGGGTGTAATTCAGGCCGGTCACCAGCACGCGATCGACAAACACGCGCTGCCCTTCCGTCACCTTGTAGACCACGTCCATTCGGTTCGGCTCGCCCGGCGCCGGAGTTGCCGAGGACTCGAATTGCACGTTGGGATATCCGCGGTTGAAGTAATAGAAGGTGACCGCATCGCGATCGTTGGCGAGATTCACGTCGCTGAATGGCTGGCCGGCAACGCTGCTCAGCATGGTGTCCAGCTTCTTTTCATCGGCTTCGTTTACACCCTCCAGCTTCACCTCGTGCACCCGCGTCTGCGCGCCTTCGTCGATCTTGATCAGCACCTCCATCTCGTTTTTCTTGCCCTGGTAGTCGTCGCGCAGCTCGGACTCGACCTTCGCGTCCAGGAATCCATTGGCCAGGTAGAGATACTTGATGGAGTTGACGTCTTCGCTGAGCAGCCGCTGGCTGAACTTGCCGTTGGGGATAAACAAGGTAGCCGTCTGCACGTTCATGCGCTCGCGAATGGCGGCAACATCGAAGTACTTATTGCCTTCCACCTTTACCGCGATCAGCTTGTGGCGAACGCCGGAATCGACCACGTAGATGATGTTCAGATGATTGCTGTCCGGCACCGGCCGGCGCTCGACTTCGACTTTGGCGTCGAAGTAGCCCTTGGTCTCCAGATAATCGCGCAGATTGCGGCGGCCTTCGTTCAGCAGATCGTCATCGACGGAGTTTTCCTGGAAGACCGGCACCAGCTTGCGAAGCTGGCCCTTGCTGACGCCATCTCCCTCGGTGGTGATGTCGACGGTTGGTCCCTGCTCTACCTCAAAAATGTAATCGAGCCGCTTCGTCTCCGGATGATATTGCCTGGCGATCAGCGAGACCTGCGCTTCCAGGTGGGCATTTTGCTGGTAATGCTTGCGCAACCGCTCCAGCGCACGGGTAACATGCGCGGAACTCACGTTGGCCCCGGCCTTCAACTTTGTGAGCTTCCGCACTTGTTCGGGAGCGATTCCAGTTTCGCCTTTTATGGTCACCTCTCCCACCCGTGCCATTGGCCCGGGCGTGACCTGAAAGTTGATGGCCATCTGACGCTCACGAGCGTTGGGCTGAAGGCTGTAGCGAATCACCGCCTGGTAGTAGCCGTTGTCGGCCAGGATCTTCTTCATGCGATCGATGGAGGTAATGACTTTGTCTTCGCTGAACAGCTCGCCAAGATCGAGTTGGCTCGCCGCTATCAATTGGTTGGGCCTGGGATCGCCCTTCTGGGGAGTTCCCTCTACCGAGAGTGCGCCATTGAAGTAGTTTTCCGTCGCTACAAAGACGAGAGCCAGGGAGTCTCCGGGCCGGGGCTCGGCTTCGGCATCGAGGGTGGCGAAGCGCCCCGTCGCGTAGAGCGCATCCAAACTGGCGCGCAGCTTCTTGCGGTCCAGCGGCTCGCCGGTTTCCTGCGAGACTAGCGAGCGCAACACCGCGGTGCCGCTGCTGATTCCGCGGAATTCGATGGCACTGACGGTCTTGCCCTCGTACTTGTCGAGTGAATCGATGGAACTATTTTGAGAGGAAGCGGACTCGGGCGAAGGCTGGGGGGCTTGCGCCCGCGCGGAGCCGAGGAGCAGGCCGCAGGATACGGCGAACGTGCATAACAATGACGTGATCGGCGTCCTCAAGTCCTGACCTTTGGCACAGTCTCTGCTCCGGCAGCCGCGCCATCGTTGTTATGGCGACTGCTCCTCCGCCCCTGCATCCATCCGTGGCTTCCATTTTGGGGAGACGTTCCACCCTCAACAAACACTGCGAGCGCGTGACTGATGCGGAATACCTATAATAAATGCCAGCAAGCTTCCGTCGAAAGCCGAGGTGAAGGATTGGATTTTGCCGAGCGTTATTCGCGCCAGGTGCTGTTCGCGCCCATCGGCGAAGCCGGTCAACGCAAGCTGGCCGAGGCTCGGGTTGCGATTGTCGGCTGTGGGGCGACCGGCTCAGCGCTCGCATCGCTGCTGGCGCGCGCCGGCGTGGGTTATCTTCGCCTGATAGATCGTGACTACGTCGAGGCCAGCAATCTTCAGCGGCAGGTGCTGTTTGACGAAGTTGACGCCGCAGAGTCGCTGCCCAAGGCCATTGCCGCGGCCCGCAAGATTGCCGCCTTCAATTCCGGGATTGCCGTCGAGCCGCACGCCGCCGACCTCACGCCCGACAATGTGGAAGACCTGCTCAGCGATGTCGCTATCGTTCTCGACGGCACCGACAACTTCGAGACGCGATATCTGATCAATGATTTCGCGGTCAGCAGGAACTTGCCATGGATCTATGCCGCCGGCGTCGGCAGTTATGCGGTCACCATGAATATTCTGCCGGGAGAAACCGCGTGCCTGGCCTGCATCTTTCCGGATTCGCCGCGCGGCATCGTCGAGACCTGCGACACCGCCGGCATTCTGAATTCAGCGGTCAACCTGGTCGCCTCCATCGCCGCCACCGAGGCGCTGAAGCTGGCCGTGGGAGCGCGCGATCAGCTTCGCCGCACACTGCTCTCCTATGACGTCTGGACCAACGACTTCGCAACGGTTCAAGCCAACAAGCCGCGCGAAGGCTGCCGCGCCTGCGGCCAGCGCAAGTTCATACATCTTGCCGGCGAAGGACGTCCGCATGTTTCGTTATGCGGGCGCAATTCCGTGCAGATTCATGAGCGCGAGCGTCCCATCGATTTCGACGAGGTCTCCCGGCGGCTGTCGCCCCACGGCGCGGTGCGGCACAATGACTTCATCCTCAGATTCTGGCGGGACCCATACGAAATCACACTCTTCCCCGACGGCCGCGCCATTATCAAAGGGACGACAGAGACGGCCATCGCCCGCAGCCTGTATGCCCGGTATATAGGGTCCTAAAGCTGGTGGGATGTGCCGGCGAAGAGGCTACGCCCGGTTGTACCAATCCGTGCGCGTCAGCGGCAGGCGAGCCTCGCCGTGATCGGGCTTGCTGAAGAGCACCTGATACAGGTTCACGCGTCCCCGGGCGAAGGCGAATGCGCTGCCTGCCATGTAGATTCGCCAGATGCGGTAGACGGTTTCGCTGGTGATTCGCTTGGCGTCTTCGTAGTGCGAGTCCAGCCGTTGCACCCAGTGCCGCAACGTGCGGTTGTAATGCTCTCGCAGGCTCTCCACGTCACGCACCTCGAAGCCGCAAGCTTCGGCGATGCGAATGGTGGTGCCGATCGGTACCAGGCCGCCGTCGGGAAAGACGTATTTATCGATAAAGGACGCACCCTTGCGGTGAAAGATTGCCGAGGCAGCGATGCCGTGGTTCATGAAGACGCCGCCGGCACGCAACAGTTTCCACACGTGCTCGAAATATTCCGGCAGGTGGGACTCGCCCACGTGCTCGAACATGCCCACACTGACAATCTTGTCGAAGGAGTTCGGCTCGGTAAGATCGCGATAGTCGCGCACCTCGATCCGGCAGCGCTCTTCCAGGCCGGCCTGCCGGACCCGTTCGCGTGCCAGCTTTGCCTGCTCCTCGCTCAACGTCACCCCCAGAGCATGCACTCCGAAGTGCTGCGCAGCCCACATCACCAGGCCGCCCCAGCCACATCCCACGTCCAATAGCCGGTCTCCGCGACGCAGCCGCAGCTTGCGGCAGAGATACTCCAGCTTGTTGGCCTGAGCGGTGTCGATGTCTTCGTCTCCACGCTTAAAATATGCGCAGGAATACACCATGCGGCGATCGAGCCAAAGCTGGTAGAAATCGTTGGAAAGATCGTAATGGTATCTGACGGCGCGGCGGTCGCGCTCCTTGGAGTGGCGCCGGCCATGAAGATGCGCTCCGAGCTCCTGCTTCTCTCCGTGATCGCCGTTGTGCGGCAGGCGCAGCACCAGCCCGGCGAGCCGCAGCTTCTCCATCAACTCCAGTTCGTGGGTAGTCAGGTAATCGCCGAATTCGAAGGCCGCCTCAATGTCGCCTTCGATGTCGAAGTCGCCATAAATATAAGCCTCGCCAAGCGTGAGTTGATTGGCGCCTAGGATCATGCGGCGCAGACTGCTTGGATGGTTTAGGACAAGCGAGAACCGCGGGTCGTCCGGGTTTCCCCAGATCTCGCCATTCCACAGACGAATAGCGAAGTCGCGCCGCGGATAATCCGCCAGCACGGTCTCGAGTACTTCCAATGTGATTTCGACGGAGGAGTTGCGGGCGCTGGTAACTGGATCCGACATATCTTGCAAAGGTCGAAACCCGGAGTTTGCGGCTCGTCAGCGTCTACAAACAGGAGCGCGGCTTGTGCGAACCAGCCGTTGAATGCCGGGTGAGAGCTCCCGTTCAAACACTTCTTACGACCCGAATTATAGTTGACCGGCCGCTCGCAGCGCGCACTACATATTTCGGCGCGCCGGCTTGGCCAGCCCTTCCCGATCCAGGGCCTTTTCAATGCCCTTCCACACTCGTGGATTAGGGTCCTCCATCGGCACCAGCAGTTTGGCGACATCGGCAATGTAGCGCAGGTCGGCCACCAGGTCGGAGCAAACCGGACAAGTCCGCAGGTGCTCCTGCTCCTCCGGGCTTCCGCCGCCGTCGATGATATAAGGCAGGACCTTCTGAAACTCCGCACACGTCATGGCTCTCTTCTCCCCGGGAATGGATGGCGGATCTCTTCAGGTCTCGTCCGCACTAGCGAATTCCCCTGCATCTCGATGAGAAATGCTTCTCCCTTCTTACCTCCGATTGGCAGCTTTCTCCGCCTTGCTCTGCTTGAGCAAGTCGCGCAACTTCATGCGCGCCTTATGAAGCTGCGATTTGCTGTTGCCGATCGAGCACCCCATCATCTCCGCAATCTCGTTGTGCTCGTATCCTTCCACATCGTGTAATACAAAGATGATGCGATAACCCGGCGGCAAGCTTTCTACCGCCCGCTGCAGATTTACCCTATCGATCGACCCTGCCAGCACATTGTCCCGCGTCCCCACATCCTTCTTGGGACCGTCTTCCTGCTGCGGCTCCATCGATTCCTCCAGCGATACCTCGGGCAACCCTTTCTTGCGCAGGTGCATAAGCACGACGTTGACCGCCAGCCGGTGCAGCCAGGTCGAAAACGCCGACTCGCCGCGGAAGGTGGCAATCTTGCGATACAGCTGCAGGAAGGCCTCTTGTGTGAGGTCTTCCGCCTCCGCCGTGTTGCCGGTCATACGCAGGCAAAGTGAGTAAACCCTGCGCTTGTGAAGGCCGTAAAGGGCTTCGAAACACTCCGCATCGCCGCGCTGCGCGCGCTCGATGGCTTCATGCTCGGAAATGCCGTTCGCCAGGATCTTCTTCGCTGTAGTCAATAGAATGTACCGGGTTAATTACCCTTGGATGCCATTCGGAGTAGCTGCTGTTGCCTGGCTCCTTAGAGCAGCCCTTTCTTAGCCATTCGTTACCCCAGATAGGATGCACAATCTCGCTGTAAGGCGTTCCCCGGCACCCCGGGAGTCACGCTGGCGAGAGCTCTGCAGCCGTCGTGAAATCTCCTCCGCCGGACCGGGTGGCACTTGCAGGGCCAAGAAATTAATGTGAGAAAAGCTTGACAAGCCGCAACCCCCGTCTAAAATACCCGAAAATCGAACCGCTGGCGGGACCTCCGTTCCGAGTCAATGGTTGTAGTCCCGTCAGTGAACAAGATCCCACAAACATCCTCAGAGCGACGAAATGGACACTCCCTGTCGGCACCCCCGAGTACAGCTTGTATCGCGAGACGAAGATGCGGAGTACGTGGAATGCCTGGAATGCCGCGAAATCTTCGAATCCAGCGAATTCCGCGACATGGACATCGAATCCAAGATCCCCGCTGAAGAAGAATAGCCTTCGAGCTGACGCGCTGCCCGGTCGGCACGTTCCGCGTGTCACCTGCCCCGGCACCGGAACTTTCCGGCTTGCGCCGGCGTACCAACTCCAAGCGGAGGACCTTCTATGAGAAATGCCGGCCTGAAAAGCGCAATCTCCCCATCGGAAAGCAAGCTTCTGTTGTTCCTGGGCATGTGCGCACTGCTGGCGGGGATGGCAACGCTTGCCGGACGCCACGATGGCTCATTCGCGCCCCTGCTCGTGATGATCGGCCTCTTCGGCGTGTGTCTTGGCGCCGTCAAGCGAATGCGGCACGAAAGCTGAACGCGCGTTCGCGCCCTGCATGCCCGCGAATGCCGGCGGTCAACGCAGCCGTAGAGCGGCTTCGGCGGATAGCTCCGGCTCGGCGAAGTCGTGCATCAAGAAGCGCGGATACGCCGCGGTTGCAATCATTGCCGCATTATCGGTCGAAAGCATACGCGAAGGAAAATACACTTGCAGCCCCTGCTGCGAAGCGTCGCGCTCGAAGGTTGCGCGCAGCTCTGTGTTCGCCGCTACCCCTCCCGTCACCAGCAGGGTTGCGGCATCGTTTTCGCGGGCCGCCAGCAAGGTCTTACTCGCCAGGTCCTGCACCATCGCCCGCTGGAAAGACGCGACAAGGTCCAGCGTCTGCCGCTCGCATGCAGCCAAAACATCCTCGCGCGATGGATTCACAATCTGCCGCAGCGTCCGCGCACGCTGCTCGATGGCCGACCGCATGGCGTGCGTCTCCACATACCGCAGCACCGCCGTCTTGATGCCGCTATAAGAGAAGTCCACGCGCCGCTCCTCGGGACCGTACCGGTTCTGGGGATTGCGGTCGCGATGCTTGATCTGCGCAAACGGGAACTTCACCGCGTCGGCATGGCCGTGGCGGGCCAGGAAGTCGATGATGGGGCCGCCGGGATAGCCAAGCTCCAGCAGCTTGGCCACTTTGTCGAACGCTTCACCCGCGGCATCATCGCGCGTGTGTCCCACATCGTGGTACCTCCAGGCATGGCCCTCGCGCTCCGCAAGAAACAAATGGGTGTGGCCTCCACTTACCACCAGGGCGAGCACGGGAAATTCCAGCTCGCGATTTGCATTCTGCCGCTCTTCCAGCAGCACCGCATGGACGTGCCCTTCCAGGTGGTTGACCGCAATCAGAGGCTTGTGGAGCGCGTAAGCCAACGCCTTGGCGTAGCTCAGTCCGACGAGCAGGGCGCCCGCTAAACCCGGTCCTTGCGTGACCGCCAGCGCGTCAATATCGTCGTAGCTCTTCCCGGCATCCTGTAGCGCCTTGCGAACGACAGGCACGATGGCGCGAAGGTGTTCGCGGGACGCCAGCTCCGGCACGACGCCGCCATAGGGCTGATGAGTGAGGATTTGCGAGTACACCACACTCGACACGACCTGCTCGCCCGAGCGCACGACGGCAGCCGCAGTCTCGTCGCACGAACTCTCGATGCCCAGGATGTAAACATCGGCCACGCTTTTGATTGTAAGCGCCGCGTGACCCAACAGTTACACTGGAAGCGATGGCCCGTAGCACCATCCTGGACTATCTCCAGAATTTTCAGCGGCACGCACGCGAAGTGGCCTACGTTCACCGCCGCGGCTATCGCAGGCAGCGCTGGACTTACGGAGACGTGCTGCGCGCCGCCGATCGCTTCGCGCGCGAACTCGAGGCGCGCGGCATCGCCAAAGGCGATAAGGTCCTCATCTGGGGCGAAAATTGCGCCGAATGGGTCGCAGCTTTCTTTGGCTGCCTGCTGCGCGGCGTCATCGTCGTTCCCATCGACAAGATCGCGACCCCCGATTTCGCTCAACGCATCGCCGAGCAGGTGGATGCGAAGCTGTCGGTCGGCTCCCCCGCAAACCGGTTGCCCGGAATCCCCGCGCTCTCCTTAGAAACGCTCAGCCTGGAAATCGCAGCGCGCGCGGATTCGCCGGTTGCGCCACCGCCGCTCACCCGCGACGACATCGTGCAGATCGTCTTCACCTCCGGCACCACCGCCGAGCCGCGCGGCGTCGTCATCTCGCACGGCAACATCCTGGCTAACCTGGAGCCGCTGGAACGCGAGATTGGCAAATATCGCAAATACGAGCGTCCCTTCCATCCGTTGCGCTTTCTCAACCTGCTGCCGCTCAGCCATGTCTTCGGGCAGTTTCTCGGCATCTTTCTGCCGCAGATGCTGGCCGCCACCGTCATCTTTCAGGACACGCTGAATCCCTCCGAGATCCTGCAGGTTATCAAGCGCGAGCGTGTGTCGGTGGTGGTCGCCGTGCCGCGCCTGATGGAGTCCATGAAAGACAAGATCGTCCGCGACCTGGAGGACGAGGGACGGCAGGAGTCGTTTGCGCGCCAGCTCGCGGCGGCCAAAGACGAGCACTTCGCGCGGCGCTGGTGGCGTTTCCGGCGCATTCATCACCGCTTCGGCTGGAAGTTCTGGGCCTTCATCTCCGGTGGCGCGGCGCTCGACGCGGAAACGGAAGAATTCTGGCGGCGCCTCAGCTTCGTGGTGATTCAGGGCTACGGTCTCACCGAGACGACTTCGCTGATTTCGCTGAACCATCCCTTCCGCACCGGCCGCCGCTCGATCGGCAAGGTGCTCGAAGGCCGCGAGATGAAGCTCGACCCGAGCGGCGAAATCCTGGTGCGCGGCGCCAATGTAGCCGCCGGCTATTGGCAAGGCAAGGAGCTGAAACCGGTGCTCAACGAGGAGGGCTGGTTTCACACCGGCGACATCGGCGAGCTCGACGCCGAAGGCAACCTCTACTTCAAGGGACGCAAGAAGAATGTCATCGTAACTCGCGAAGGCATGAACGTTTATCCCGAAGACCTGGAGGCGGCGCTGCGTCGGCGCTCGGAGGTGCGCGACGCAGTTGTCGTCGCTCTCGAGCAGGGCGGCAATGCCGAGCCCGTGGCAGTGCTGCTGCTGCGCGACTCAGCCGATCCGTCAACCGTGGTGCGGGATGCCAACCAGGGCCTCGCCGATTATCAGCAGATGCGCCGGTGGCTCCTCTGGCCGGAAGACGATTTCCCGCGCACGCCAACGCAAAAGCCGAAAACGGCCGCAATCCAGCAGGCCGTTCAGCAGCACTTCTCTTCCGCCGGCGGCGCAGCGATTTCCCAGGGCGCGCTGGGAGATCTCATCGCGCGCGTAACCGGGCGCACCGTCGGCCCGCTCGCCTTCGACGCCAAGCTGGAAGGCGACTTGAACCTCAACTCGATGGACCGCGTCGAGCTGATGAGCGCGCTGGAGGACCGTTATCAGATCGACCTGAACCAGGCGGACTTCACCAAAATGGAGACGGTTGGCGATCTGGAGCGGCTGTTGCGCCAGCCGCAGAGCGCGGCGCACGCACGCTATCCCTATCCGCGCTGGGCGCAGCGCTGGCCCGTCACCTGGATCCGCGAGTTCATCTATTACCTGCTGACCTGGCCGGCAACGCTCATCATGGCGCACCCCAAGGTGATTGGCCGCGAAAACCTGCGCGCCGTCGAGGGGCCGCTGCTTATCAGCTGCAACCACATCACCTACATCGATGTAGGATTCGTTCTCTGGGCGCTTCCGCCGCGCTACCGGCGCAAGCTGGCGGTGGGAATGCTGGGCGAGCTGCTGTGGCAGATGTGGCGTCCGCCGCAGGAATGGAACCCATTTCTGCGACTGTCTTACAAAGTAGGATACTACCTCGTTGTGGCACTCTTCGATGTCTTCCCGCTGCCGCAGCATTCGGGAGTGCGCGGCAGCTTCGCCTATGCCGGCGAATCCGTGGACCGCGGCTACAGCGTGCTAGTCTATCCCGAGGGCCAGCGCACCCTCGATGGCCAGCCGGTCCCCTTCCGCTCCGGCTTCGGCATGCTGGCCTCGCGGCTGAACGTTCCCGTGCTTCCGCTGCGGATCGATGGCCTATGGGGAATGAAAACCGCCGGCCGCAAGATCGCCAAGCCGCGTGAGCTGACAGTCGTCATCGGCAAACCCATGCGCTTCCCGCCCGACACTCCGCCCGATGAGATCACCAATCAGGTAGAGTACGCGACCTGGAACTCTTGAAGCCACCCGGCCAGACCCATACTTCGAACTTTTCATAATGTGACGCGCGTCATAGCGGCCGGTTTCTCTACGTGCTGCAATAGAGAGTTTGGCTGGAGAAAACGCGTGCGCGAAGCCGTCCTGAAGCTGTGGCCGGAGATTGAGTGGATCAGCTCGCTTGAGCTGCGCGAGCAGGTAACCCGCACTTGGGAGCGCGCCTGCGAGCTCAGTCCGCTCACGCCTGAAGACTTAAACCGCATTCCGTTTACGCTGCTCGTGCCCGCCTGTCCGGTAACGTTTCTGGCGCACAAGCGATGCGTGGTGCACATTGCGCGCAAAGCAGCCGAGAGCATGATCGAGTTCATGGGAGCGGCGCTGCCCATCGACATGGACACGGTGATTGCCGGCGCGATCCTGGCTGACGTTGGCAAGCTGCTGGAGTACGAGAAAGCAGACGGAAAAACGCGGCAAAGCAGGCGCGGCGAGCTGCTGCGACACCCGTTTACCGGCGTGGCGCTGGCGATCGAATGCGGTGTGCCCGATGCGGTCTGCCACATCATTGCGGCGCATGCGTCAGAAGGCGACCTGGTCAAGCGCACCACCGAGGCTTATATCGTGCATCACGCCGACTTCATGGCGTTTCTGCCGTTCAAGAACCTGACGAAATAGGCAACGATTATGGCGACCACTATAGCCCCGCTCGACGTCGCGACCAAGCGAACCATCACTGCCACAATGTCGGAGTTTGCCGCCGGCTTGTGCTTCGAGGACCTCCCTGCCGACGCCGTCTATCAGGCCAAGCGCTTCTTCCTCGACAGCATCGGCTGCGCGCTCGGCGGCTACCAGCAGCACGACGTGCTTATCGCGCTCGAAGTGCTGGACGAGCTTGGCGGACCGGGCCGGGCAACGCTCATCGGCAGCGGCCGGCAGATGGATCCTGTCTCGGCGGCATTAGCCAACGCGCTGATGGTCCGCTGCATGGATTACAACGACATCTACTGGAAGCAGGACCCGTGCCACCCCTCCGACATCTTTCCCGCCGCCATGGCCGCCTGCGAGCGGGCCGGCGGCGACGGCCGTGAGCTGATTGTCGGCTTGGTGCTCGGCCACGAATTCGAAATGCGGTTGTGCGAAGCGGCCTTTCCCGGTATTCGCGAGCGTGGCTGGCACCATGCCACCTTGACTGCCTTTGTCTCCCCCATCGTCGCGGGACGAATGCTGCACCTGAGCGCCTCGCAGATTCAGCATGCGATCGGCATCGCCGCCAGCGGGCGGGCCACGCTGGGTGCCGTGACCGCCGGCAAGTTGACGATGATGAAAAACACCGTCGATCCTCTGGCCACTCAGAGCGGCATGCTGGCTGCTTTGCTCGCCGAGAAGGGCTACACCGGCCCCGAGCACGTGCTCGACGGCAAAGAGGGCTTGACACACTGTCTCGGCCCGCAGTGGAAGCTGAATGTTCTAACCGATGGACTGGGCAATTCCTGGCGTATCACACAATGTGGGATGAAGGCCTTTCCGGCGGAAGCCCTGACCCACACGCCCATTTCCGCCGCCCTGGACCTCCTCAGAGAGCACGACCTGGACGCCGGCGAGATTGCGAAGGTACACATCCGCACTACGGCGCGCGGCACCGACATCCTTAGCGATGCCAGTAAGTACGATCCGCACTCCAAAGAGACGGCCGATCACTCGCTGCCCTACGTGATCGCTGCCGCCATTGCCGACCGTCAAGTCACGCCCCTGCAGTTCACCCCGGCCAAAATCGCCGACCCGCTGATTCGCGCGCAGCTCGGGAAGATCGTGGTCACCGCCGATCCGGAGATCGAGCAACTCTTCCCGGCGCTGCAGCGCGCCATCGTGCACATTCATACTGCCGACGGCCGCGAGTTCACGCGTCAGCTTTACTACCCTAAAGGGGACACGCGCAATCCGCTCACGGACGCGGAGGTCGAAGAAAAGTTCGAAGCGCTGGCCGAGCCGGTGATGTCGCGCGAGGCCCGCCGCAGCGCTATCGACGCCATCTGGAACCTCGATACCCAACCAAGCGTGAGCCGCCTGATGAAACTGTTTAAGGCCGATCGCCGATCGGCGGGAGGACGGTAATGCGCCAGACCGTCGTCGAGAAAGTCGCGCAATCGCACATGACCGCGGGACCTGACCGCCCCTTGCGCGCGGGCGATTTTGTTTCCATCCGCCCCGACCACGTCATGACGCACGACAATACCGCGGCCGTAATGAAGAAGTTCAAGGCCATCGGCGCCGGGCGCATTTTCGATCACGCTCAGCCGGTATTTGCCTGCGATCACGACATCCAGAACGTGGAGGAGTCAAACCTCGCGAAGTATCGAGCCATGGAGGCATTTGCCGGCGAGCATGGCATCGATTTCTATCCGCCCGGCACCGGCATCGGCCACCAGATCATGGTGGAGCGAGGCTACGTGCTGCCCGGGAAATTTGTCGTCGCTTCCGACTCGCACTCCAACATGTATGGCGCGCTGGGCGCGGTGGGCACGCCCGTGGTTCGCACCGATGCCGCCGCGATCTGGGCGACCGGTGAGTTCTGGTGGCAGGTGCCGCGCACGGTGCAGGTTGTGCTCGAGGGCAAACTGCTGCCCCGCGCGACCGGCAAGGACATGATCGTCACGTTATGCGGGCTCTACAACCGCGATGAGGTGTTGAATGCCGCCGTGGAATTTGCCGGCCCGGGCGTGGCGTCGCTCAGCATGGATGCGCGGCTGACCATCGCCAACATGACCACCGAATGGGGCGCGCTGGTGGGCTGGTTCCCCGTGGATGAAATTACGATCGCATATCTGAAATATCACCCGGGGTTGCTGCGAAGAATGCCCGTGCCTCGACCGGCGGACTGGCGGAGCTCGCCCTCTTCCCCCGACGCTGACGCCGCCTATGCCGCGCGCATCACGCTAGACCTGGCGGGAGTCACTCCCCATGTTTCCGGCCCCGACACTGTGCAGGTCATGCAATCCGTCGCAGAGATCGCGAGCCAGAAGATTGCGATTCAGAAGGCCTATCTCGTGTCATGTGTGAATTCGCGGCTCGAAGACCTTGCCGCGGCCGCCGCGGTTTTGCACGGCAAAACGGTTGCCGCCGGCGTGCAGTTCTACGTCGCTGCCGCGAGCCGCGCGATTCAGAACGAAGCCGCCGGCCGGGGTGTCTGGCAAACGCTCCTCGACGCAGGGGCGCATCCTTTGCCTCCCGGATGCGGACCGTGCATCGGTCTCGGCACGGGCTTGCTGGAACCCGGCGAGGTGGGCATCTCGGCGACCAACCGCAACTTCAAGGGACGCATGGGCTCGCGCGATGCGCAATGCTATCTCGCCAGCCCTGCCGTCGTCGCCGCGTCGGCCGTAGCGGGCTACATCTGCGGACCGGGACCACTCGAGTCAGGCAGCGTGACCCGGCGCTTTGAGCAGTTCACCGCGCTCGTCGCTCAGGCAGAACAGGTCGCGATCCTGCCCGGATTCCCGGTCAGCGTACGAGGCCGACTGGTCTGGCTTCCGCACGACAACCTGAACACCGACGGGATCTACGGCAAGGACTACACCTACCGCGAGGACATGACGCCAGCCAAGATGGCGGACGTGGTGATGCAGAATTACGATCCCGAATTTGCCGGACTCGTCCAGCCGGGCGACGTCCTGTTGGGCGGCTATAACTTCGGCACCGGCTCAAGCCGCGAGCAAGCCGTCACGGCGCTTAAGGCAAAAGGCATTCCGCTGGTGATTGCCGGCAGCTTCTCGCAGACCTACCTGCGCAACGCTTTCAACAATGGATTTTTGTGCATCGAATGCGCGGAGCTGGTGCGGCATCTGCGCGACATCTATGCTGCGGCAGCGGGTCGCAGCGAAAAGACCGTGATTCCCGGCGACGAGATCGAGGTTGATTTTGCCGCCAGCACCATCGGTTATGCGGGCAAGCAGTTTCGCTTCCCGGCGCTGGGCAGCGTCCCGCAGTCACTGGTGATCGCGGGAGGGGTCGAGAACCTGGTGCGCCAGAAGCTGGAGAGCGCAGTTGTTGCCGAGGTGTGACTCGGGGGAAAAGCAGGTCTCTCTACTCGCCTTCGCCCGATCGTAAAAACGCGCGGGTGGAAAACCGCGGAAGCTCTGGTCGGAATGACACTTTTTGAGAAGGAAACCTTCTATGGCTAAACACACAATCGTAACCATGCCCGGCGACGGCATCGGCAATCAGGTGCTGCCGGAGGCAATTCGCGTGCTCGATGCGGTTGGCTTCGAGGCAGAGTACCTGCATGCCGACATCGGCTGGGAATGCTGGACCAGCGAAGGCAATGCGCTGCCGGAGCGGACCGTCGCGCTGCTGGCGAAGCACAAAGTCGGCCTCTTCGGCGCAATCACCTCCAAGCCGCGGAAACAGGCGGAAGCTGAGCTCAGCCGCAAGCTGCGCGGCAAAGGCCATCAATACTTCAGCCCCATCGTGTCGCTGCGGCAGCGCTTCCATCTCGATGTCTGCATGCGACCCTGCCTGTCGTTCCCGGGTAATCCGCTGAACTTCATTCGCAAACGGGCGCAGGGCGGTTTTGAAGAGCCCAAGATCGACGTCGTGGTCTTCCGCCAAAATACCGAGGGCCTGTACGCCGGCATCGAGTGGACGAATCCGCCGCAGCAGGTACGCGAGGCCCTTCGCACCCACTCCAAGTTCAAGCCTTTCGAGGATGTGCACGGAGACGACTTGGCGATCTCCGTGCGCGTCATCACTCGCCAGGCCGCGCGGCGAATTTGCGAGGCCGCCTTCCGCCATGCCTGCCAATTCGGCTATCGCACGGTGACCATCTGCGAAAAACCCAACGTCCTGCGCGAGACCTCGGGCCTGATGGAAGAAGTTGCCCGTGAGGTCCAGTCGCGCTATCCGGACATTCCGCTGTGGTCCACCAACATCGACGCACAGACCATGTGGCTGACGAAGAACCCGGAAGAGTACGGGGTGATTGTCGCCAGCAATCTCTTCGGCGACGTGATCAGCGACGCCTTTGCCGGGCTGGTCGGCGGCCTCGGATTTGCGGCTTCCGGCAATATCGGCGACGAGGTCGCGGTCTTCGAACCGACCCACGGATCGGCGCCGAAATACGCGGAACTCGACCCGCCCATCGTCAACCCCATCGCGATGATTCTCTCGGCAGCAATGATGCTCGACCACCTTGGCGAGCGCGAGAAAGCCGGGGAGATTCGCAGCGCAATCGCCGCAGTCGTCGCCGCCGGCGAAGTCCGCACCTACGACATGCTGCGCA
>DASRGM010000179.1:0-8341 GCA_035651035.1 Terriglobales bacterium | reverse complement strand
AGTACTTCAGGTTATGACGCGACTGCCACAGCCCGATCCCGGGTGTAACCGGGCGTGCGAAGTTGGAGATCTCGTACTGGTGCACGCGCCCGCGCTCCAGGCGCTCGCAGGCGGCGACGTACAAATCTGCCGTGAGGTCGTCGTCGGGAACAAAGTGTGCATGATAACGGCTGCCCCCGGCGAGCAGTTCGGTGCCGAGCCGCGAATCGTCATCTACCTCGAGCATATAGACGCTGACATGCGGCACGCCCGTGGCAAGCGTTTCGCAGAGTGAGACTTCCCAGCTCTCCGCCGTCTGATGCGGCAATCCGGCGATCAGGTCGATGCTGATGTTTCCGATCCCCGCCGCGCGCAGCCGCGCGATATCGTCAAGCGTAGTGGCGCGGGTGTGCAGCCGGCCGACAGAGGAGCATTCCTTGTCGACGAACGACTGTACCCCAAGGCTGACGCGATTGACGCCGCACTGCAACAAGGCGTCCACGGTTTCGTCGGTAAGCGTGCCGGGCGCGCATTCGACGGTGACCTCGGCGCTATGAGAGAGCTCGTAGACGTGACGCACGGCGGCGAAAACGCGCTTAAGATGGTCGGGCGTCAGAATCGACGGTGTGCCCCCGCCGAGATACACCGAATCCACCGTACTCTCGAGCACGCCCCCCAACCGGCCCGCGATCTCATAGGAGGCGGAGATTTCCTGGCAGAGTTGTTCGACATAGCCGTCGAAGAGCGCGCGCGAGAAGACCCCCGAGGCGAAGTTGCAGAAGCTGCACTTCGAGCGGCAAAACGGGACCGAGATGTAAATTCCTTGTGACAAATCCGGCAACTAGCAACTAATCATTAGCAGTTGGCTTTCAACACGTTGCAGGGATTGCCCCGCTCCAAATGGAGTGACATGGAAGCGGGGGGGAACCCTGAAAGCCCGCGCGTATCTTAGTATGAATCATTGTATGGATCATTCGAGATGATCTGCGGAAATTGCAGGCTCGGAGAAAGGCTAGTTGCCGGTCGCTAGTTGCGAGTCGCTTGAAAAAACGCGTCGTCATCACGGGAATGGGCTGCGTCAGCCCGAACGGCATCGGCAATGAGGCGTTCTGCCGGGCTGCGCTTGCAGGGACAAGTGGTGTGCGGCGGGTAACGAGTTTCGATCCGGGCGAGCTGCCGGTTCAGATTGCCGGCGAAGTGGCCGGCTTCGACGAGCTGGCGTGGATCGACGCCCACGAACGCAAACATGTCTCACGCGTGGTGCCTCTGGCCCTGGCGGCCTCTACCGAGGCGTTGCGCGAAGCCGGCATAGATCCGTTGCGCCTCTCGCTGGATCAGCAGCGCGAAATCGGCGTCATTCTCGGCTCCGGTGGCGGCGCGCAGGAGTTCTCGGAAGAGCAAGTGCGCCTGTGGCTGACCGGCAAGGTGAAACAAGTCAGCCTCTTCTGCATTCCCAGCGGCACCATGGGCACCATCTCCAGCGAGATCAGCATGCGCTTTGGGCTGCGAGGGATGAGCCACGTAATCACCACCGGCTGTACCTCGTCGACCGACGCGTTTGGCTATGCGCTTCGGCAGATCCAGTTCGGATTCATCCCGATGCTGCTGGTAGGCGGCGTGGACGCACCCATCGCCCCCGGTATCATGAAGGGCTTCACCCTGATGAAGATCATGACCGCATCCTGGAACCACGCGCCAGAGCGCGCCTCGCGGCCGTTCTCACTCGACCGCGACGGCTTCGTGGTGGCCGAGGGAGCGTGGATGTTCATGCTCGAAGAGTATGAGCACGCGCGAACGCGGGGTGCGCGGATTGTCGCGGAAGTCGCCGGTTATGGCTCGACCTGCGAAGCTTTCCATCGCGTGCGCTTACAGGAGTGCGGCGAGGAGCCAGCGAGAGCGATCCAGTTGGCGATGGACGACGCGGGCATCAGCGCTGGCGAGGTTGATTACGTCAACCTGCATGGAACCTCGACGCAGCTCAATGATCGCATCGAAACGCGCGCGATGAAGTTGGCCTTGGGCGATTGCGCCTATCGCACGCCAATGTCGAGCCTGAAATCGCAGATCGGGCATCCCCAGGGCGCCTGCGGCGCTGCCGGCATTGCCGCGACGCTGGTTGCGATGCACCACGGACAGTTACCGCCGACCATCAACCTCGAAGTGTCCGACCCCGAATGCGATCTGGACTACGTACCCGAGTCCGGCCGCCGCGCCAAGATCGAGCACGCCGTGTGCAATTGCATCGCGTTTGGATCGAAGAACTCGACCCTGGTTCTGCGCAAGATGTCCTGAAGCACCCGCACCAACATGTCATCCGCGCGAAGCGTCTCGCCATTCCTTTTTAACCATTTTCCGACCCGCGCTTAAAGAAAATCACGGCGGCCGCTCCGCTCGGCAAGGCGACAAGATTGTCGACTGGAATCCCGTCCCCCCCGGCTCTCGTCTATATAAGAACTCGCTCGCTTACAATCAACTAAGGGCCATGGCAATCCAGGAAGAAGAGGTACTAGGTAAGGCATACGACGCGCGCCTGATGAAGCGCCTGCTGAGATATCTGCGCCCCTACCGTTGGCAAGTCGCGATCGCAATGGCGACGATTGTGCTGAAGGCAGGCGCGGACATCCTTGGGCCGTATCTCACCAAAGTTGCTATCGACAAGTACCTCGCTAATCACACCGAGGCGCACTCGCTGCTCGACCGCTTCCTCAGCCCACGCCCGCTCACCGGCATCGCGCAGATTGCCCTCATGTATGTCAGCCTCCTGCTGTTCAGCTTCCTGCTGGAGTTCACCCAAACGTACATAATGCAATGGACCGGGCAGAAGGTAATGTTCGACTTGCGCAGCCAGATTTTCCGCCACCTGCAGCGGCTGCACATCTCGTTCTTCGACCGCAATCCGGTTGGCCGGCTGGTCACGCGGGTCACCAGCGATGTGGATGCTCTGAACGAGATGTTTACCGCCGGAGTGGTGTCCATCTTCGAGGACATCTTCTTGCTGGCGGGCATTTTGGTCATCATGCTGGACATGAACTGGAAGGTGGCGCTGGTCACCTTCGCAGTATTGCCGTTCATTGCGATCGCGACCAAGATCTTTCGCGACAAGGTTCGCGACTCCTATCGCCGCATTCGCGTGGCCATTGCCCGTATCAACGCCTACCTGCAGGAGCATGTGACCGGCATCGTAGTGTTGCAGCTTTTCAATCGCGAGAAGCGCTCCTATGAAGAGTTTGAGAAGGTCAACCGCGTTCACATGGACGCGTACAAGGATGCCATCCTGGCGCATGCCGTCTACTATCCCGTGGTCGAAGTGCTGACGTCGGTTGCGATTGCCTCGGTGCTATGGTTTGGCGGAGACCAAGTGATACGTAACATCAGCGCCCGCAGCGTCGTAATCGGCCTCGTTCACGGGAATCTCCACGTGCGGGTAGTCGAAGTAGCCATGAGCCTGGGCGTGCTGGTTGCCTTCATCCAGTACGCGCAGCGTTTCTTCAGGCCAATCCAGGACCTGAGTGAGAAGTACAACATCCTGCAGGCGGCAATGGCATCGAGCGAGCGCATTTTCAAGCTGCTGGACACGCCGGCCGAGATCGTCTCACCAGCCGCGCCGAAGACGCCGCAAGGGCCGGGGCGCATCGAGTTCGAGCACGTGTGGTTTGCGTATCGCACGATGGCCCAGGCCGCTGCCGAGGCGGCAAGTAAGGGCGAAAAACTGAAGGCAATGGCCGATCAGGATGAGATGGATTGGGTGCTGCGCGACGTCTCATTCACTATCGAGCCGGGCGAGACGGTCGCGATCGTCGGCCACACCGGCGCGGGCAAGACGACCATCATCTCGCTACTGCTGCGCTTCTATGACGTGCAGCGGGGCGCCATTCGTATCGACGGCGTCGATATCCGCGATATGGAAGTAGGCCAGCTGCGCCGTCGCTACGGCGTGGTCCTGCAAGATCCCTTCCTGTTCACCGGCACGGTGGCCGGCAACATCCGCCTGGGGACGCGCTGGATCGAAGACGAAATGGTGGAGAACGCAGCCGAGCAGGTCAATGTCGCCGAATTCATTCGCTCGCTGCCCAGCGGGTTCGACGAAGAGGTGAAGGAGCGCGGCAGCACGCTCTCGACGGGGCAGAAGCAGCTCATCTCATTCGCGCGCGCGCTGGCGCACAACCCCAAAATCCTCATTCTCGATGAGGCGACCTCCAGCGTGGACACCGAGACCGAGTTCCGCGTCCGCGAGGCGCTGACCCGCATGGTCGAGGGCCGAACTTCAATCATCATTGCCCATCGGCTCAGCACCATTCAGCGCGCTGACAAGATCATCGTGATGCACAAGGGGCAGGTCCGCGAGATCGGTTCGCACCAGCAACTGCTGGCGCAACGCGGCATCTACTGGAAGCTGTATCAGCTGCAGTACAAGGACCAGGAGATTCCCCTGGCGGCAACCCTGCCGGGCCAATATGCTTCGCCTGGCGTCGAAGTTTCCGCAGACGATTAGCGCTCTGGTGCGCACGCCGGCCGCGTCGACCGCCTACGGAACTACGGTCACCAGATTGGGAGCCGTGGGGTTGCCATTGGCGTCCTTTAATCCCACCGCAATCTGCGCTGCATCCGTCATCGAGGCGGTGTCGATCTGGTGCACCGTACCATCGCTGGCACCCAGATACACGCGGCTGCCGTCGATGGTGATACCGCCGTTAAAGGCAGTGGCTCCTCCCGCCAAGGTCGCGCTGGACGGCGTAAGTGTGGTCAGGTCAAAGCTGAGCAGCTTGGGGAGATTGCTGACCACGTAGGCATGCGAAGCATCGCTGCTGACGAGGAGCTGTTGCGCAGTAAAGCTGCCCGCCCCGAGATCGAAGTTGGCGATGGAACTGGTGGTAGTAAGCGGACAGCCGGCGTTCAGCACTGGCGGCGTCGAGATCAGATCAATGTCAGGGGAGTCAGCGGCAACCGCTCCGGCTGCATTCGGCAGTGCTTTGACAAGCGTGGGGCCGGTCTCGGCAAACGTCTGCAGCAAGCTCTGGTTGCACGTCGAGTAGACAAAGATCTGACCGCCCGTTGCGCTGGTGACGTAACTCGATGCGCCCTGGGCCGAGAAATCGAGCGCCGTGCCATTGCTGGCCAGCGTGAAGTTGCCTATGGCATTGGTCTGGAACCCAAACTCCACCTGGTTGGTGTTGGCAAGCACCGCCTCGTTAAATTTGCTGTCGGGGGTATAGGCCGATGAGCTGGTTGCGCCCGGCGTCATACCGGTGATGCTTCCGGTCCCGCTGGTGTTGAAGTACAGCAGCTTGCCGCCTCCACTGTCGGAGATCAGGAGGTACAAGGCATCGTTCGAGATCGCGACAACCGTGCCTGGCGCTGATGCCGTGGCGATCATTCCCGAGCTGACGGAAACCGCCATTAAAGCCGTCGACGATCCCAGATAAACGAAGTCTCCCCTCGGGCTGGCAATTATGGAATTGGGCGCGTAAGGCAACGTGATGGCAGTACCCGCGGTGTTGGTGGCGGTGTTAATCGGCACCAGCGTTGTGGAGTTAGTGCTGGCGGCGTAAGCGGTTGTAGCGGTCGGCTGGGTCACATTAATCGTGACAACGTTCTGGCTGAATTGTGTCGCAACGTTGCGGTTGCAATCCGGATAGCTGCACGTGGCCGTAATGTATGCTGTGCCCCCGCTAACCGCGGTAACGGTACCCGGGTTATTGCCGGAGCTGCCTTTGACCACCGTAGCCGCCGCGTCTGACGACGATCCCCACGTAATCGGCGGGGTGATGTACTGGTTGTTAGTGTCGTAAACGTCGGCCGTGAGCGGCTGCGTCGCCGGCGGAGTCAGCGTAAAGCTCGTGTTGTTGCTGTTGGCGCCGTGCACCACAATGCTCTGCACCGGGCAGGTCAGATACGTCGCGCCAACACTATTCACACCTGAAACGCTAGCAAAAACCGTCGTGGCGCCAGGGACCTGCGCGGTAAGGACACCGGGCGTAATAGCGGTGTTGACGCTAGCCGTGCCGCTGCACGTGGCGGTGCCATTGCTTAGCGTGGCCGTGGTCGGCGGCACCGTCGCCCCGTGTCCCGGGTTGGTGATCGTCAGGTGGGTGCCGCCGGCAATGGTATTTGAGCTGGTCAGCGCGACGGTAGCCGTCGCCCCGGTCACTCCGTTGAAACTCGACAGATTGCAGGTCTGTCCTGTGGAGCCGGTGATCGTGCCTCCGGCGACGTAGGTGGGCGTGTTGGTGCTGGACGAGAATGTGGACTGGATCCCGGAAGAGCTCGCCGCAACCTGGATGTCGTTCGAGCCGAACCTGAAGGGGCCGACGGTCGAGGTGATGTCGCAAGGCGCTGCGGGCGAACAGCCAGGCGCGGTGGTGCTGAAGGCTAGCCCGGAAACGGTTATAGGCTGACCCATAGTAGTGCAGCTGTTGGCCAGTTGAGCCTCGACCAAGTCCACCTGCTCGTGCACGTAGACCGTGGCCGTAGTAGAGACGTTGAACGCGGTCGCCGTCGCCGTGATCGTGACCTGCCCGACACCGCCCTGGCCGATCGTAGGATTGCAGTTGATGAAACTGCTGTCCCAAACTCCTCCGCAAACCAGTCCGCCGGTGGAAACTGTAGCAATGTGCGGATTGCTGCTGGTGAACGCTATGTCGGCCGCGACGGTGTTCCCCGAGGCGTCCTGGGCAATTGCGGACAGGCCCGTCACTGCGCCTTCATTCAGCGACAGCGTGGTCGGCGTCAGCAAGACCTGCGTAGCCACGGGAGCTTTGTTGCCGCCACCACAGGCGGCCAAGAAGATCAGGAGCAGAACGGCCGCCATCGCAGCCAAAATACGGACCGGCAAAACCCGCTGCATGTAACCTCCCCGCCGCAGCTGGCCTGTCGGCGGATCTCAAAACCACAATTATTGCAGAGGAACGCTCAGTGTAGAAGCTGGGCAGGCATTCGGCAAGCGATGGTCAGACGCCTGTCGTTAGCACATGATATGTCCGGTTGATTTAGCACATGAGATGTCCGCTTTGCAGGCGGCGAGGGTAGGCGACCATGCGAAGCATGGAGCGATATCCGAGGGCCGCGGTGGAGCGGGCGATGAAGGTGCAGGAAGTCATGTTACGGGCGATGGCCAGGAAGATCACCTGGTTGCAGGCAGCGGAGATACTGGGGATGAGCGACCGGCATTTACGCCGGTACCGTGAGCAGTACGAGCGAGCGGGAGTGGACGGGGTGCTGGACCGGCGACGGTGCCGTCCCAGCGAGAAGCGGGTGCCCTTGGCGACGGTGGAGCGCGTGCTGGCGCTGTACCAGGAGAAGTACTTCGACTTCAACGTACGGCATTTTCACGAGAAGCTGGTGGGCGAGCACGGCATCCAGCTGAGCTACACGTGGGTGAAGGCGGCGCTGCAAGGGGCGGGGCTGGTGGCGCGCGGGCGCAAGCGCGGGGTGCACCGCAAGCGGCGTCCGCGGCGTCCGCTGCCGGGGATGCTGCTGCACATCGATGGCAGCCGGCATCGCTGGTTTGACGACGAGCGCTGGTACGACCTGCTGGTGGTGCTGGACGATGCCACCAGCGAGATCTACTACGCGCAACTGGTGGAGGAAGAGTCGAGCATGACGGTGATGGCGGCGCTGCGGGAGGTAATTGAGCGCAAGGGGCTATTTTGCGCGCTCTACAGCGACCGCGGCAGCCACTTTTGGCACACCCCCAAGGCGGGCGGCAAGGTCGATGCGCACCGTCTGACGCAGGTGGGGCGGGCGCTGCGCGATGTGGGGATACAGATGATTCCGGCGTATTCGCCGCAGGCGCGCGGACGCAGCGAGCGCAACTTTGGGACTTGGCAGGGCCGTCTGCCGCAGGAGCTGCGCTTGCACTCCATCACTAGGTTGGAGGCGGCGAACCAGTTCCTGCGCGAGCACTACATCGCCGAGTTCAATCAGCGCTTTCAGGTGAAGGCGACGCAGCCCGGCACGGCGTTCACCCGCTGCGGGCGCCGCGACCTGGACCGGGTGTTCTCGCTGCAATGGGAGCGCATGGTGAACCGCGACAACACGGTGGTGTGGCAGAACCTGACCTTGCAGATCGAGCGGGTGAGTTGGCGCGCCACGCTGGCCGGATGCAATGTCACCGTGCATCAGCACCTGGATGGGAGCTTGAGCATCAGCTACGGGCCGCACTCGCTGGGACAGTACACAGCGGCGGGGGAGCTGATGGCGAACTTGCCGGCGCGACGAACTGTGGAAAAGACGGCGGCTGTGCCGCCTTGGAAAACGCTTCCCGTTTCCCACTTTCCCCCAGCCTCGGCGGCTGCTGGTGATTAATCAAAACCGGACATTTCACGTGCTATTAAAATCGGACATTTTCACTTGCTACGGACAG
>DASRGM010000178.1:0-7654 GCA_035651035.1 Terriglobales bacterium | reverse complement strand
CTCGCGATATACGACCACTACAAGCCCGAGTCGATGGACGACGCCGTTCCGCGCAGCATCGAGGGCGGCGTGCTGGCAGTTGCCGACAAGGCCGACAGCATTGCCGGCATGTTCGCGCTGGGCTTGCAGCCGACGGGATCGAAGGACCCCTTCGCGCTGCGCAGGTCGGCCAACGGCATCGTGAAGATCATCGCCGAGCATAAGCTGCCGGTGACGATCAGCAAACTGTTCGCCGACGCGCGGTCCGAGTACGCGCGCTCCGATGCCGAGCGGCGGTTCGATCCCAAGGTGACCTTCGAAGAAGCCATTGCGAGCTTCATGGGCGAGCGCCTGGAGTTCTACCTGCGCGACGTGCGCGGCTTTGCCTATGACGTGGTGAACGCTGTGCTGGCCGCCGATGCCGACGACGTGGTGGACGCGATCGCGCGCGCCGAAGCCGTGAGCAAGGTACGAGGGTCGGAAGACTTTGCCTCGATTTCCGTGGCGTTCAAGCGCATCAAGAACATCCTGCGCCAGGCGCGCGAGACGAAGAAGACGATTGCGGAAGAGCTGGATCCCTCTGCTCTGACGGAAGCGTCGGAGAAAGAGCTGGCAGCGGCGATTCCGGAAACAGCATCGGCGGTACGCAAGCTGCGCGAAGAGAAGAACTATTCCGGCGCGCTGGCGCACATCAGCCGGCTGCGGCGACCGGTCGATACCTTTTTTGACAAGGTGATGGTGATGGTCGAGGACGAGCGCGTACGCGCCAATCGTCTGGCATTGCTGCGCGATTTGCTAAGCGAGTTCTCGACCATCGCCGACTTCAGCGAGATTGTTACGGAAGGAAAATAGAGGTTTGGTTTGTGTCAGGGCACGTCTTTAGACGTGCCGCAACGTTGCCTAAAACGCGCTGGGCTTCAGCCCCTGTGTTGCAGCGTGCAGGGGCTAAAGCCCGGCAACATTATGACGGTGTTCGGCACGACTGAAGTCGTGCCCTGACACAAAGCACACGCGTGCGCGAAGCGTTGTTACGGAAGGAAAGTAGTTCAATGCCAATGATGCTCGTACTAGAAAATTGTCATCACGAGGAGGGCGAACAGGGCTCCCAACAAGCGCGTCTTTTGCGCTTGTTGGGACAGTTCAGCCCGACGAGGGATCTGCTTTCCGCGCGCAGGGAAAGGCTACTGTACAGCATCATCAGCGCTCGCAAGGACAGCAGATCCCTCGCTCCGCTCGTGATGACAATTTCCTGACGCAAGCGGCGTAGGCTGACTTCGAATTTTTGATTCGCAAAGGAATCTTATGAGCACCGCCACAACTGAGCACCGCAACGCGACCGCGAATGCCGCGGCCACCAAGTACGTCTATTTCTTCGGCGACGGCCACGCCGAGGGTCACGGCAAGATGAAGGACGAGTTGGGCGGCAAGGGCGCCGGCCTGGCCGAGATGACGAATGCCGGCCTGCCTGTCCCTCCCGGCTTCACCATCCAGACCGAAGCCTGCCGCGAGTACATGCACAACAGCAAGGTCTCGGCGGAAGTTGATCGCCAGATGGACGAAGCGCTGAAGCACCTGGAACAACTGCAGGCGCAGAAGCTCGGCGGCGCCGATAATCCGCTGCTGGTCAGCGTGCGCTCGGGCGCGAAGTTCTCTATGCCGGGCATGATGGACACCATCCTCAACCTCGGCCTCAACGACAAGTCGGTCGAGGGGCTGGCCAGGCGCAGCAACAATCCGCGCTTCGCCTACGACTCCTATCGCCGCCTCATCCAGATGTTCGGCAGCGTGGTGCTCGACATCCCGAAGTCCGCGTTCGAGGAAGTCTTCGACGGCAAGAAGAAGCAAAAGAAAGCCAAGCTCGATACCGAGCTCGACGCCAAGGCGCTGCAGGAGGTCATCGCGGAGTACAAGAAAGTCGTGAAGCAACACACCAAGCGCGACTTCCCGCAGGACCCGCACGAGCAGCTGGTGATGGCGCGCGATGCCGTGTTTCGCTCGTGGCAGAACGATCGCGCCAAGCACTATCGCCGCATCAACAACATCGACGACATGCTGGGCACCGCGGTCAACGTGCAGGCCATGGTCTTCGGCAACCTGGGCGAGACCAGCGGCACCGGCGTGGGCTTCACGCGCAATCCCGCCACCGGCGTGAAGGAGTTCTACGGCGAGTTCCTGATGAACGCGCAGGGCGAAGACGTGGTGGCCGGCATTCGCACGCCGGTCCACATCTCCGAACTGGAGAAGATCATGCCCGAGGTCTACAACCAGCTCCACGAAATCACCACGCGGCTGGAAAAGCACTACCGCGACATGCAGGACTTCGAGTTCACCATCCAGGACGGGCGGCTGTACATGCTGCAAACGCGCAACGGCAAGCGCACCGGGCGCGCCGCCGTGAGGGTCGCCATCCAGATGGTGGAGGAGGGGCTAATCAGCAAAGAGGAAGCCATCTTCCGCGTCGAGCCCAACCAGCTTTACGATTTCCTGGTGCCGTCGCTCGACGAGAAGGGCAAGGACATCGAGGTGCTCGCGACCGGATTGCCGGCCTCGCCGGGCGCGGCCGTGGGTCAGATCGTTTTCACCGCTGAGGACGCGGTCGAGAAGTTCAACAAGGACAAATCGGCGAAGCTGATCCTGGTGCGCGGCGAGACGACGCCCGAAGACATCGCCGGCATGGAAGTTGCCGCCGGCATTCTTACCTCGCGCGGCGGGATGACCAGCCACGCCGCGGTCGTGACGCGCGGTATGGGCAAGTGCTGTGTCGCCGGCGCCGGAGACATTGACGTCGACGAGAAGCAGCGCGTGATGCGGGCGAAAGGCAAGACGCTGCGGGAGGGCGACTGGCTCTCGCTCGATGGCATTACCGGCCGCGTCATTAACGGCAGGCTGAACACTGTGGCGGCGCGGCCTGACGATCCTGAGCTGCAAAAGCTGATGAGCTGGGCCGAGCCCTTCCGCCGCATGGGGGTGCGCGCCAATGCCGACATCCCGCGCGATGCGCTGCAGGCGCGCGCCTTCGGCGCCGAAGGCATCGGGCTGTGCCGCACCGAGCACATGTTCTTTGCCGAAGATCGCCTGCCGCATATGCGCGCGATGATCATGGCAACCACCGAGAAGGACCGCCGCAACGCACTGCGCAAGCTGCTGCCCATGCAGCGCAACGACTTCATCGGTTTGTTCCGCGCCATGGATGGCTTCGCCGTGACGATCCGCACGCTCGATCCGCCGCTGCACGAGTTCCTGCCCAAGCGCGAAGAGCTGCTGGTGGAGATCACGCGGCTGGAAGACACCAAGCCGAAATCGCCCAAGCTGAAAGAGCTGCGCACGATCCTGAATCGCGTGGAGCAGTTGCACGAGCAGAACCCGATGCTGGGGCTGCGCGGCTGCCGGCTGGGCATCACCTATCCCGAGATCACCGAGATGCAGGCGCGGGCCATCATCGAAGCGGCGGTGAAGGTCGCGAAGGAAGGCGTGAAGGTGAAGCCGGAGATCATGATCCCGCTGACCAGCAGCCTGAAGGAAATGGCGAACCAGGCGGCGCTGGTGCGCAAGGTGGCCGACGAGGTCTTCGCCGAAAAAGAGCACAAGGTGGGTTACCTGGTGGGCACCATGATCGAGCTGCCGCGCGCCGCGCTGGTGGCCGATGAGATTGCGAAAGAGGCCGAGTTCTTCAGCTTCGGCACCAACGACCTCACGCAGACCACGTTCGGCTTCTCGCGCGACGATGTGGGCAAAATCCTCAATGCGTATCTGGGCGAGGGCATCCTGAAGCAGGACCCGTTTGCGGTGCTCGACCGCGAAGGCGTGGGGCAGTTGCTGAAGATTGCCGTCGAAAAGGGACGGGCGACGCGGCCGACCATCAAGATCGGCATTTGCGGCGAGCACGGCGGCGAGCCGTCGTCGGTGGAGTTCTGCGCCATGCTGGGCTTCAACTATGTCTCCTGTTCGCCCTTCCGCGTGTTAACCGCAAGGCTGGCGGCGGCGCAGGCCGGCGCGACGGCGGAGTTGAAGATGGAGGGCGGAAGGACGAAGTAAAGCAGTGGTCAGTGGCCAGTGGTCAGTGGTCGGGGATGCTCCAAATTCGAATCTCTTCCGTAGCTTGAACTTCGCGAGCCGCGGAGCGGCGGCTGCGGTCTTAGCCCCGATCGCAAGACCGGTGGTCTGATCCCTGCTAAGCCCCCTGGCCGCGTAGCGGCCTAGCTGATAGAAAGAGTGGCGCCGGCGACTGTCGTCGAACAGCCTGACTCTCGTTATGATGGAACGCCGCTCCCGCGGCCAAACGATGTCCCAATCGCAGTTACCCCGGGCTCGCGCCCGGGGCTAAAAGCGTAGTCGCTGCTACGCAGCTCGGTGAAGAGAGGCTTACTTCAGCTGAGGAATCGGACGGCGGCGAAGCTTGCGACGAGCAGGAACTGGTTTTTCGGAGCGAGCTTCTTTTTGCCAACAATAACGTTTTTCACACTGATAACTATGTCAGCCGGCTGGAGTCGGGGCCGTCCGCCATCGCAGGGGGCCTGCCTCGATACGGCTTCGGCGTGTGCGACGCCGCTCCAAATGACGCCGGTGTTGGGTGTGGCTGACATCCGTACCCCTGCCGCTGCCTCACTGTGTCTGCTGCAATTTGGCTATTAGCTTCTGGGCGAGGTTTTCTTCCGATTCAGACCATAGGACGCGGCCGCTGATGGCGCAGTTCGTCTCGACTTTGTTGGAGAAGGTGATCAGCTTGAAGATGTTGGCGCGCACGTGTTGCTCGCTGACCGAGTTGAGCCGGCCGTCCTCGTACAGGAACGAAGTATCGAGGCCGAAGTCGACTTCGATGTGACCGTCGTCGGTGAAGATGCCGTCGTCGAACTGCGCACCGTGCACAAGGAAGCGCACCGCCGAAGGCCGCTGCACCCAGCTGTCGCCGTGCTCGTCATCGTTGGGCGTCCACAGGTCCCAGAAGGCCTCGAAGACGAAGGCGAAGTCGTCGTGCACGAATTCGCCGGCTAGGTCGACGGCTTCTTCGGGCGAGATGCCAGGATTGAAGCGGCGCTCGAGCACGGTCGGCTCGGTCCAGGCCACGGGATGCACCGAAAGGTAGGTGACGCCCTCGCGGGTCGCCGAGAAGGGAAATTGCCGCAGCACGCCCGCGGTGCGTGTCATCATCTCGCCTTCGCGGAAGCTGGGGAACCAGATGCTCAGATAGAGCGAGTCGGCCATCCGCGGTATTGTAGCGCGCGAGACGCGGCTTAGCGTCTAGCGAAGGAACGCGGGCCGTTCGGCTCAGACCAGGCTTGAGCGGCCATCGAGGAGCCGTGCAGTAGAATTGGAGCCGACGGCCCTGTAGCTCAACGGTTAGAGCAGGCGGCTCATAATCGCTTGGTTGGGGGTTCGAATCCCTCCGGGGCCACCAGAAACTTCCCACGCCCACTTCATTGACTGTCGCCATCTCTTCGTTGAGTAAAAGCAAGTGCAATCACGGTTGGGTATTGGGTCAGTTTGGATTTGTAGCGGTGGAAGAGCCTGGGTTCAGTCCGGCGAAACCACGGGCCATCGAAGGCGGCTTTAGCCGCGGCGACCGGGGCTAAAGCCCAGTTCCATCGTCGTCCTTTCGGCACGGCTGAAGCCGTGCCCTTCCACCGCTCAGATTTCAAACTGACCCACTACCCACGGTTGGCAACCGTAATTCTTTTGGCTGGAATCTTGCCGACAATGGCTGTAGAGTGCCGTGTTAATGCGCGGTCGACTGACGGTCTTTCTACTGTTCGTGCTCTTCGCGATCGGGTGCCGCGGTCAACGCGAATCGCCGTCCTTCACCTACAAACTGCACAACCCGCAGAATAGTCAGCAGTACTCGAGCCTCCATTCCATGCCCGGCGGCGCCCTGCTGGTGCTCGTCAAGCGGGACGAACAGCCCAAACAAATCTGGGAGCTGCTGCGCATCACGGACTGGAACACTGCGCAACCTCGCGAGGACAAGTTGGTGGTGGACGTGGGGCCGAACGAAGAGTATTACGGCCAGCTCAATGGGGGAGCTCAATTTGACCGGAACGATCAGCTTTTGATGGACCCTGGAGGGAACTATCTCGTGGTGCGGTTGAGCCAGGACACAGACTCATGGGACCTGAACTCCGGTGAGTCGGCAAAGCCGCCGCGAAGTGTGCTCAACATTATCGACCTGCACGGGTTCAAGCTTCTCCGCCGAATCGAGATTACCGATCCTCTTCTGGCCGCCGGCGATATGGGTTTCAGTCCCAAAGGAGCCTTCATGGTGAGCGGCCTTCAGGAGCACAGCAGCGCAACCACCGGCGGCACCGTGGTTCGCACCGGCCAGTATGCGGTGGAAACCCTGACGCTTCCCGGCCTGGAGCCGCAAACGGTGTGTCGATACACGATGGTCATGAGGTCCCAGGCCCAAAAGCCTTCGACTCCGGAGGAAAGTGCGCGGATCGACAAGGAACAAGACGAGGAAGTCGAGCGCGAGGAGAGTCAGCGCCAGGCTGCCAACAAAACATGCGCGCCCGAGCTTGCTGCGCTGGGCTTCTCGTCGTTGAACGATGTGCGCCGAGCCTTCACGTTCTGGGGGCGTCTCGATTACAACGCGAACTACACGGTGCATGTCCCAGCCGACGCGACGGGGCCCTGGGGTTGCAAGTTCGAAGATTTGTCGGCGGACCTGCGCTATGCGCTGGAGGATTGCGACCAGGGCCGGGTTGTGGTGTTCGGCCGGTATCGTGCATTCCGGGTCTTTCGCCTCGCCGACGGAAAGCTGATCATGGATTTGAAGGTGCCGCGCAGCACGCTCTTTGGCGATCGTCGGGTGCTGTTTTCCGGCGTCCTTGCTGCCAGGGGCGGAGTCACATATGTGGTTCTGTTGCGCGATGGCGCGGAACTGGAAGGCTACCGGGTGCCGTAGATTCGATTGATTCAGCAGTACTACTACGTGGCCGTGGTTGAAATGGCCTGTAGCTTGTCAATATGGCGAAACGCAACAATAAGCCGCAATCCCCACATTCTGCGGCAAATATATAGTTGGCAAAAACGGAACAAAGCCCCTCGCAATCTGCTAGTCTTAATCTAGAGTGAATTTAAAGGAACCCGGCAGAGCGCCGGGTTTTTGTGTTTCTGGCGCAAAAGCTGGAACGCGGGATTGCGCGCACGCCGAACATTGTGTGGGGCCGCTGCCGCGGCCCCGCTGGTTTGTTAGGCACTCGTACCCGGGGCTTGCGCCCCGGGCTAACGTCGCAGCCGCCGCTGCGCGGCTCGTTTCTCGGCGGTGCGGTGTTTGTCGGCGCGGGGTTATGCGTATGTCATGGCCTGGTCGCTGCCGCGGCCCGCGAGTTTGTTAGGCCCTCGTACCCGGGGCTTGCGCCCGGGCTAACACCGCCGCCGCTGCGCGGCTCGTTTTCGCATGTTGCGATGTTTGTTGGTCGGATCGTCTTCCGCATCAGGCTGTGGATCTTGCCACCGCCCACGACCGTTTGCGAACGCTCGATCTCTCAGGGTTGCTGCGGTTTCGGCCCACACTCGCGATCGGTTCGCGAAGGTTCGTTCTCTTCGAATTAACGGCTGCTTTCGCCGCCACTCACGATCGGTTATCGTGTTCTCAGCTTCAGGAGTAGTCAACGTGTACAAGCAAATGCATTGGTGCGGGCTGTGGCTCGCAATCGCCGTTCTCGCCTGTCTTCCGGCG
>DASRGM010000177.1:0-4495 GCA_035651035.1 Terriglobales bacterium | reverse complement strand
AATTTGAACGCCCTCGGCCACTCCAGCTCCAGCGTAAATGCGCCGCGCGCAGAAACCGCGGCGGTGAACAACGGGCGCGTGAATACGCCGGTCAATGGTCAAGCCAATCCGTCGGTCAATGGCCGGGTGAATCAGCCTGCCAATAGCCATACCTATGGATCGGCAAACACCGGTGTTGCCACCCAGGCACGTGGCTCAGCCAACGCAAGCACGCAAGCCCGCGTCGATACCACACCCACCAGCATGGGAGGACGGTATGTCCCGCGTCCACCGTCGGCGGGCGGAGCTCCGAGCGTCGGAAGCCGTACCGGAAGCACCGGCTCGGCGTATTCGCAGAACGAGGGCAGAACGGCGCCGAGCAATAATAACTACGGACGCACGGGCACTAGCACCGCGAACCCGGCGGAAACCCGCAGCCCTGTGACCAGCGGCACCCCACGCTACGGCTCGACAACTCCGAACGTGCCGCGTGCGCCGACTAGCTACGGACAAAGCCGTACGACGACGAGCACACCCGAACGATCGGCGCCCGCGCATCAGGCCGCGCCTCCGCACGAGTCTCCACCCGCATCGAATTCGCACGCCTCGCATAACGACTCTCGCGGACCGGGAGCTTCGCTCACTACTCCGCGTTCGCCGGCCGGCTCCGCGTATTCAGCGCCCGCTTATTCGGCCTCGGCCGGAAGTAGCGCCAACCGCTCGCTGAGCGGATACTCTGCCGCGGGCGGCCGCAGTACCTACTCGGCGCCTTCGAGCTACAGCTCGGGTCGCCCCACTCCTAACTATTCGGCCAGCCGCACCTATGGTTCGGCGGCACCGTACTTCGGTAATCGCGGCGCGGCAGCGGCCCCGGCAACCCGCAGTTACGGAGCTACTCCTGCCTACAACAGTCGCAGTTATGGAGCGACTTCGGGCTACTCCAGCCGCAGCTATGGAGCTGCTCCTGCAACTTCCGGCCGGACGATGAGCTCGTACTCGCCCCCACGGAGTTCCGGCGGCGCCGGCACCTATCGCGCGCCCAGCGGCGGCAACTCGCCGGTGGCACACGGCAGCTCTGGCGGATCCCATTCGTCAGGAACCGGTGGTGGAGGACATCACGGCCGTTAAAGCAGCTGCTGGCACCCTCATTAGGCAGCCCATTAAGGGCTGCCTTCTTTAACAGTTGGGAAAAGTCTCCTGCACAACTACTTACAATTCGCGGAAGGCGGTCATCCGTTTCCTACCCTCGCAAATTCGAAATTTGAGACCTGAATTCCAAATATCATAGATTTTGAGGGCTTCGGCATCTATAATCGTGGAAGCCATTCGTTACATGGGTCTTAACGGGTGTACGGCAATGCCAAACGTGGCATCTAAGTTGCTCGAAGATAGCAGGGCTGGTGCGCGTCACGCCACCGGTTCGCCCGCCCCACGGGCCTGAGCCTTCGATGGATCGTACTCTTCAGACGCGGTTTTTCGCGGTGTTCCTGGCGCTAGTCAGCGTCTCCGCGATTGTGTTCGCGTGGATCAATTTCCAGAAGGACCGCGAATATTCTTCCCCCTACGATGGAATTTGGTGGGTGGAAGATGCCGGGCACCTGCGGGCACAGCGGGTTGAAGCAGACGGACCCGGCGAGAAGGCCGGCATCAAGCCGGGTGACCGCCTGGTCTCGATCGATGGGCGCACGGTCTCCAACGTCGGAAGCGTGGAGCAGCAGCTCTATCGCGTCGGAATCTGGACCAAGGCCACGTACTCTCTGGTACGGCAAGGCGTCTCGGTCGACACCCCTGTCATTCTCGTGCCCACCGACCGCTCGCTTTACGCCGGGTTGCGGCTGATCGCGCTGGTTTATCTCGGCATCGGCATCTACGTCCTGTTCCGGCGCTGGACGGCGCCCAAAAGCACGCATTTCTTCGTCTTCTGCCTGGTGTCGTTCATCTTCTACGCCTTCCATTACACCGGGAAGCTGAACGATTTCGACTGGATCGTTTACTGGACGAATGTCGTGGCCTGGCTGCTGCAGCCGGCACTGTTCCTGCACTTTTCGCTGACCTTTCCTGAGCGCAAACATGTGGCGAAGCGCCGCCAGTGGCTCATTCCCGCGCTGTATCTGCCGGGGGCTCTGCTGCTAGCGCTGCGCATTTGCGTTATTGCGTTGCTTGAGCCCAGCGAGCTGCTGCGCTGGCGAATGGACCAGCTGGATTGGGTGTATCTGGCAGTTTATTTCGTCGCTGCAACAGTCACGCTGTGGCACAGCTACCGCCATGCCGAAACGCTGATCCTGCGCCAGCAGATGAAGTGGGTTACGCGCGGCACCATTCTGTCGGTTGCTCCCTTTACGCTGTTCTACATCGTGCCTTACCTGCTGGGCACCATGCCCGGCATGGGCATGAAAATTTCTGTCTTGTCGCTGGTGTTCCTGCCGCTGACGTTCGGTTACGCCATCTTCCGCTACCGGCTGATGGACGTAGACCTGATCTTCAAGCGCGGCATGGCGTATACCATTGCCGCGGGTGCCATAACGGCGGCCTACTTTGCCGCTGTCGGCATGGCTTCGGTGCTGTTCCACCAGAACTTCCCCAGCGTGGGACCGATCGGACTGGTCATCGCCATTGCGGTCACCGCCATCCTGTTCGACCCATTCAAAAACTGGGTGCAGGAGCGGATGGACCGCTTCTTCTACCGCAAGCGCTATGACTATCGCAGAACGCTGATCGAGTTTGGCCGCGACCTGAACTCGGAAACTGACCTCGACAAGATGCTGACGTCCATCGTCGATCGGCTGTCCCGCACCCTCCTGGTTGACCGCCTGGCCATCTTTCTTTCCGATCCCGAACAGCCGGAGCAGTTCTCCCTCGCCAAGTCCTACGGCATCTCGCAGACCAGCGGCCTCGATTTCAACTTCCTGCATCTGGAGCGGCCGGAGTGGCAGGCAGGGCACCTGTTCTTCGACAACTCCAGCTATGCAGTGCGCGAGACGCCTTCCGCCCGCGAGACCATTCGCCGCCTGGATTTGAACTATTACATCCCATGCATGGTGCTGAACCGCATGATCGCCGTGCTGGGACTGGGCAAGACCGCCGAGGGCGACTTCCTCTCGAGCGAGGATGTGCAGCTGCTTGAGACGCTGGCCGGCTACATCGGCATCGCGGTGCAGAATGCGCGTCTGTACAAGTCGCTGGAGGAGAAGGCCGGTCAGTACGAGCGGCTCAAGGAGTTCAACGAGAACATCGTCGAGTCGATCAGCGTGGGCGTGATGGCGGTCGATCTGGAAGACCGCATCGAATCGTGGAACTCGCAGATGGAAGTCATGTTCGCGCTACCGCGCCTGGAGGCCTTGGGCCGGCCGATGACCGAGGTCCTGCCATCCGCTTTCCTGGAAGAGTTCTACCGCGTGCGGCAGACGCAGGGAATCCACAACCTGTACAAATTCCGCCTGAACACACCAGCCGGCGAGACGCGCGTCACCAACATCGCAATTGCGCCACTGGTCAGCAAGACGTTCAGCGTCATTGGACGGCTGATCATCGTCGACGAGATAACGGAACGCATCGAGCTCGAGTCGCAACTGTCGCAGGCGGAGAAGCTCTCCTCCATTGGCCTGCTGGCTGCGGGCGTTGCCCACGAGGTCAATACCCCGCTGGCAGTGATCTCCTCCTATGCGCAGATGCTCGCCAAGCAGGTGAATGGCGACAACAAGCAGGCGGCGCTGCTGGAGAAGATCACGCGGCAGACCTTCCGCGCCTCCGAGATTGTCAACAGCCTGCTGAACTTCTCGCGCACCTCGAGCACGGAATTCGCCGACGTCGATCTCAATCGCATCATCAAAGACACGCTGACCCTGCTGGAGCATCAGTTCAAGACTGCGCGCATCAATGTGCAGCAGGAGCTGTATCCGGAGCTGCCGGCGATCCAAGGCAATACCGGAAAACTGCAGCAGGTCTTTCTCAACCTTTTCCTGAATGCCAAGGACGCCATGCCCGGCGGCGGCACGCTGACTATCAGCACGATCAACGGTCATAAAGTGCAGGTAAAGGTCGCTGATACCGGCACCGGGATCGCGCAGGAACACATTCATCGCATCTACGATCCGTTCTTCACCACCAAGAACAAGCCTAAAACCGGGCACAGCGGCGGCACCGGCCTGGGCCTTTCGGTGACCTACGGCATCATCCAGGAACACGCCGGCAAGATCCGGGTGGACAGCGCGCCCGGACACGGCACGACATTCATCATGGAATTCCCAATGGTCAGGAAGGCAGTCAGTGCTTGATGCAGCTATAGGCCGCGCCACCAGCCGCGATGAGTTCACCTCACTCGGCTCGGTGCTTATCGTTGATGACGAAGCGGCGATCCGGGAATCGCTCGACACCCTGCTTGAGTTCGAAGGTTATTCCGTCGAGGTAGCCGGCGACGGCGCCGAGGGACTGGCGCGCATCGCCGAACGTCCCTTCGACCTGGTATTGCTCGATTTCGCCATGCCGGAGCGCAACGGCATCGAGATTCTGCGCGAGA
>DASRGM010000176.1:0-33870 GCA_035651035.1 Terriglobales bacterium | reverse complement strand
AGGCGATCGGAAGGTGGCGATTGCGACGGGATCCGCTTGGGCAAAGCCCGGCCTATAGGAGCGGCTAGCGGAATGATGGCTTTCGAGGGTTCGCCAGCGGCGCGCGAGCGGCAAATAAAACGGGGGCTTGCGCCCCCGACTTATGTCCGTCCCTGTGTGCCTTGCCTGTTTCTCACCGCCTGGGCTTCAGCATTCGCGCCAAGCTAATTGCCGCCAGAAACCGTACGCAGCTTGCCCGGCATGAAGTGATATGGCGGCCAGGGGCCGGTGATGGTGACGTGGCAGTCTTTGAAGTGCCGCATCGCCGTGTCGTAGCGGTTCTGGTATTTGGTCACGGAGTTGGACTCAATGAGATGGGCGAAGTCGATCAGCATTCCCCCCGAGTCGGTCCGCTTGCAGATGATGTCCTCTTCCAGTGGCGCGAATAGCTTGTGCACCTGCATGGAGAGGGCCCGGGCCTTGGTCTGCCGCTCGCGTTCGCGCGACGCCTGCTCCCGCAACTTGCGCAGGTATTCGCCGCCCACGCCCTTAGGCATCTCCGAGATGGCCTCTTCCAGGACGCCGTCCTTCACAAGGAGTTTGAAGTGCATTTCGGCCTTGCCGCGCAGCCGGTCGACTGACTCCATAAAGGTCTTGCGATTGGTCTTAACCGCCCGACGCAAGGCTTCATCGGAATCGAAGATGGTACCGAAACGAAAGGGCAGGACGGTGTGGGTGCGGAAACATTCGCTCACCACCCGGCCATGCTCCATGATCGCTTGTTGGGTAAGGGTTTGGGAGTTGGAATATTCGCTGACAATGACGGCGAATTCGCCGCTGGGGTAGGCCAGAACCGAGGCGCCATTTACGCCTCGAAGAGTTTCTATCGCGAAGGGGCGCCGGGACCGGGGACTGGCTTGGAGGCCCTGTTGCTCCGTAATACAGTAAGCGTACCACGCCATCTTAGTCTCTCCTGGGAGTACTCGCACACACGTTGAGGCACTTTGTGCATGAGGGAATGCTGACTTCGAACGTGGAACTGCAGAAACAGGCTTAACGGGGGAAAGGACGAGGAACCCTCCCCCAACATCTCTATCGTATAGCGATCATTGTGGAAATCGCAACCTGGAACTCGCGCTAAGTCGCATTTTTTCGGCACTTCAGATGCTACAAGCCTTCGGCAACCGCCAAAATGCCGGCGGAAATCGCCGACCAGCCAACAAGAGCCTGGCCGCACTCCCCACTACCGGTTCATGGGAGGGAACCTTTTGGTGATGGACGCGTCCTTGCATCGCTGTCCGCATCGAACTTTACGTCAAGATCCGATAGATTCTCCCGGGGCGGCAGGCCAGATCGCCCGAATCTGCTACCCGGCTAGCTGTACACTGATACTCGCTCCGGCTTCCGCAGGGCTCATCGGCCCTCCGGCAACCATCTATGTCGACACAGTTCGAGAACCTGCAACGGCCCGCGGTCAAAGTTTTCGTCGCCACGTCGGTAATGCTGACGTTTATCTCCTTCTGGCGGGCGGCGGCCATTGTTCTCTCCGATCTGGCTTCGTCGGCCTATTACGTGGGCGGTGACGCGGAAAAGGTCATCGGCAAGAGCGCCCCCTGGTTCGTGCTGGCGGTAATGCTGTTCAGCTACGCGGTGCGGGCCGTCTACATCGAGTCGAGCGCGATGTTCGTGCGCGGCGGCGTCTACCGCGTGGTCAAGCAGGCCATGGGCGGCACCCTCGCCAAGCTCTCGGTTTCGGCGCTGCTGTTCGACTACATCCTGACCGGCCCGATCAGCGCCGTGTCCGCCGGCCAATATCTCTCCGGGCTGCTGACCGACACCTTCCATCATCTCGGCTACAACATCAACGTCCCTGACAACGCCTTCGCCGCCTGCTTCGCCATCCTGGTCTCGCTCTACTTCTGGTGGCAGAACGTCCTGGGCATCCACGAGTCCAGCGAACGCGCCATGCAGATCATGAAGATCACCACGGTGATGGTGGTGATGCTGATCGTGTGGTGCCTGATCACGTTGTACAAGCATCCGGCACCGCTGCCGCCATTCCCCTCGCCGGCCAGCATGCACCACAACAAGGAATCGCTGGGCTGGTTGCTGCATACCTGGGCGGCGCGCATTCCGTTGATCATGTTGCTGGTCGGCTTCGGCCACTCGGTGCTGGCCATGAGCGGCGAAGAGTCGCTGGCGCAGGTGAACCGCGAGATCGAGCACCCCAAGCTGAAGAACCTGGAAAAGACCGGGCTGGTGATCTTCCTCTACAGCCTGTTCTTCACCTCGCTGGTGTCGTTCTTTGCGGTGATGATCATTCCCGACAAGGTGCGGCCTGAGTATTTCGCGAACCTGATTGGCGGGCTGGCCATGAACGTCGCCGGCCCGACCATGGTGAAGCTGCTCTTCCAGGCGTTCGTGGTGGTGGTCGGCGCGCTGATCCTGTCCGGCGCAGTCAACACCGCCGTGGTCGGCGCCAACGGCGTGCTCAACCGCATGGTCGAAGACGGCGTGCTGACCACCTGGTTCAAGAAGCCGCACCGGCGCTACGGCACCAGCTATCGCGTCATCAATCTCATCGTCGGCTTGCAGATTCTGACCATCATCGCCAGCCGCGGCGACGTTTACCTGCTGGCCGCGCTTTATGCCTTCGGCGTGATCTGGAGTTTCTCGTTCATGTCGCTGGCGGTGATTGTGCTGCGCTATCGAAGCCCAGGGAAGCGCGAATGGAAGGTGCCGGGCAATTTCCGCATTGCCGGCGTCGAGATCCCCATCGGGCTGGGCATCATCTCCGTCATTCTCTTCTCCACCGCCGTGGTGAACCTTTTCACCAAGCAGCTGGCCACTATTGCGGGAGTCAGCTTCAGCCTGGTGTTCTTCGCAATCCTGACTATTTCGGAGCGCAAGACCGCGGCCGAGCACGCCTCCGGCGCATCCGGGCTGGAGCAGTTCAATGTGGCCGGAGACCGCGAGCTCAGCGGCGAGGCCATGGAGGTGCGGCCCGGCAACGTTCTGGTTGCCGTGCGCGATCCCCACAACCTTTATTACCTGCAGACGGTGCTCGGCAAAACCGACACTACCAAGACCGACGTAGTGGTCATGACCTCGCGCGTCTATCACCGCGAGCCCTCCTTCGGCGTGGGCGAGCAGGTGGACACTACCGAGGTCTTCCGCAAGTACGAGCAGGAGCTGTTCACCACCGTGGTCAACGTTGCCGAGAAGCTGGGTAAGCATGTTTCCCTGCTGGTTGTGCCCACCAATGACGTCTTCGAAAGCATTGTGGTCACGGCCCAGCGTCTGCACTCGTCCGTGGTGGTCTGCGGAAAGTCGAACAAGCTGACCGCCGACGAGCAGGGCAAGCTGACCGGCGACGCCTGGGAGCGGCTGCCCGAACCGCGTCCGCGCCTGCGGCTGGTGGTCTACGAGCCCAACGGCGAGAAGCACGAATACCGGCTGGGCCCGCATACCCCGCGCATGCGTCAGGAAGACGTGGACCTGCTGCACGGATTGTGGAAAGAGGTGACCAGCGATCCCAGATATCGCGAGCTGCACCACTACCACGTGCTGAATGTCGCGCTGCAGGAGATGAAGTCGCGCATGCACGGCGACGACGAGAAAACCGGCGTCATGGCTGACATCTACAACGAAATGAATCGCAACAGCACAGAGCCCATCGCCGATGACGATGCGCAGCAGGCGCCGCCAACCTAACCCGGTCGGGGTTGCGCCTTGCATGCATGCCCGCCTGACACATTTCGGCGACCCGTTTTCGGAAGATTCCCTCCACCCGAACTGATAGCTTCTTCCCAATGAGCGCAAGTTCCGAAAGCCGACGTGGAACTCCGCACGACCCGCTAAGCTCCAGCTAGATCCGACTCAGCGAGCAATGCAAACCATTCGTCTTGGGAAGAGTGTGAGCTTTTCCCCTCAGGCGAACGCAGGCCAGGGCTGCAACCCGCCTTGAACGAAGGCCCGGTTGCCGGCCGGCATTTCAAACCTCACGTAAGGGGACAAGGAGCATTGTGAAAAGCATTCATGCGATTTTCTTGGCGTTGCTGACGACAGTTCTTCTCCTGCCGGCCGGAGCATGGGCCGCGAGCAGCGAGAATGTTCTCTATACCTTCCAGGGCGGAAGCGACTGCGCACCGTATGGCTCACTCATCCTCGATGCGGCAGGCAATTTGTACGGCACCACCTACGGCGGACGCGGGGTCAACGGTGAGGTGTACAAGTTGTCGCCCGATGGCGGCACTTATACGAAAACTACGATTTACAGCTTCGCCGGCGGCAGCGATGGGCGAAATCCGGTCCTCGGTCTAGTGCGCGATACGGCGGGCAACCTGTATGGCACAACCCCAATAGGAGGGACCGCGAATCGCGGCGTCGTTTACGAGTTGTCGCCCAACGGCAGTGGCTGGACGGAAACTGTGCTTTATGCGTTTAGCGGCGGCAATGATGGCGCGATTCCCTACTCCGGTGTGATCTTCGACCAGGCCGGCAACCTGTATGGCACCGCTTCGCAGGGCGGCGCCAACGGTAACGGCGTGGTTTTTAAGCTCACGCCGGGCGCCAATGGCTGGACCGAGAGCGTCCTGTACGCTTTCACCGGGGGCAACGATGGATCCTGGCCGCAAGGCAATATCTTGTTCGACCCGGCCGGCAATCTTTATGGCGCAACTATGCAAGGAGGCGTCGACGGCTGGGGAACTGCGTACAAACTGATCCCGGCGAACGGCGGCTGGACGGAAGCTACGCTCTACGGCTTCACTAACGGCGATGACGGATCACAGCCGCAGGCCGGCTTGATTCGCCATCCTTCCGGCGTTTTGTATGGCACGGCGAACGGCGGCGGTAGCGGGCAAGCCGGTGTGGTCTTCCAGCTGCGGCCCTATCCCACGGTGCAACCCAACGCCACTGCGGGCTGGCAGGAAACTCCGATCTACAGCTTCACCGGCGGCAATGATGGAGCAGGTTCCGATACCGGTATGGTCTTCGATCAGGCGGGAAATCTGGACGGCACGGCCCAGGAGGGCGGAAGCGGCGGGTTTGGCGTCGTCTACCAGCTCACGCCGGGCTCGTCGGGCTGGACGCAGAACCTGCTCTATTCGTTCACCGGCGGCAGCGACGGTGGCTTCCCGGAATCGACCGTCGCCCTCGATAGTGCGGGCAATCTCTACGGTACGACAGTTGCCGGCGGAGCAGGCTGCGGCGTCGTGTATCAGATCGTGTCACAACGGTAGTTTTTGCGTAGCCGGACCCCCACTCGGGCGCGGGCTCGGTGGGGGATTTGCAAACGCACGGCTCCAGCTTTGCAGGCGCACGGCTTTCGCTTTGAAAGGGCACGGCTGCAGCCGTGCCGTAACAGCGCCACATCTGCCGCCTTTAGGGCGCTGCGGTCGTTTCCTCAGCGGGTGAAGTCCGCTCAGATTCATCCGCCCCGGCACGTCTGAAGACGTGCCCTTTCAAAACTCTTGCTAACATCAAAGCGTGAACTCTTCCGTTCGCGTCCGCTTCGCTCCTTCCCCAACCGGTCAACTGCACGTCGGCAATGCGCGCACTGCTCTCTTCAACTGGCTCTTCGCGCGCCGGGCCGGCGGCGTGATGGTCCTGCGCATTGAAGACACCGACGTCGAACGCAGCGAGGCGCGCTACGAAACGCAGCTGCTCGACGATCTCAAGTGGCTGGGGCTTGACTGGGACGAAGGTCCCGACCTTGGCGGACCGTACGCCCCCTACCGCCAGAGCGATCGGCTGGCCATCTATCGTGAGCATGCCGAGCGGCTGGTGAGCGAGGGCAAGGCCTATCTGTGCTTCTGCTCGGTGGAGGAGTTGGAGCGCGATCGCGCGCACAAGCTGGCGACTGGTCAGCCGCCGATCTACTCCGGCAAGTGCCGGGCCCTCGATCCGGCCGAGGCGCAGCGCCGGCGCGACGATGGAGAGGCGGCCGCCATCCGCCTCCGCATTCCAGAGCACCCCATCCGTTTTCACGATATCGTGCATGGCGCGGTCGAGTTCTCCAGCGAGGTGGTCAGCGATCCCATCATCCTGCGCTCCACCGGCATTCCTGTTTATAACTACGTGGTGGTCGTCGACGACGCGCTGATGAAGATCACGCATGTCATTCGCGGCGACGATCATCTCTCCAACACTCCGAAACAAGTTGCACTCTACGAAGCGCTGGGATGGCCGGTGCCGCAGTTCGCGCACCTCAGCACGATCCTGGGCGCCGATCGCGAGCGCCTGTCGAAGCGCCACGGCGCAACTTCGATTGCGAACTTCCGCGATATGGGCGTGCTGCCCGAAGCGCTGCTGAATTACCTGGCGCTGCTGGGCTGGGCGCCGAGCGGCGGCACGCGCGAAATCTTCACCCCCGAGGACCTGAAGCGCGAGTTCTCGCTGGAGCGCGTTACGCCCTCGCCCGCTGTCTTCGACATGGAAAAGCTCTACTGGCTGAACCGGCACTACATCAAGCAGAGTCCGACGGAGCGCATCGAGCGGCTGGCCGAGACGTACTTTGTTCGCGCCGGACTGCTGCCGGAGAACCCCGGCAACCCAACACGCACGTGGTTCGCAAAGGTGATTGCACTGCTCGTGCCGTCGGTCGACAAGCTTGACGAACTGCCCCAGCGGGCCAGCCTGGTCTTCCAGTACAACGCCGACGAAGCGAAGCATGCGCCCGATAATGTCGAGGTGCTCGCCTCGCCGAAGAGCCCCGAGGTGCTGGCCGCTTTCGCCGATCAGTTACAGGCGGACAATTCACCCCTCACGCCCGAGCGCTTCAAAGCCATCATGAATGAAGTGAAGGTGAAGACCGGCGCGAAGGGCAAGGAGCTGTTTCATCCCATACGCATCGCGCTGACCGGCTCGCATTCCGGCCCGGAGTTCGACAAGCTCATCCCCATCCTCGAGGAGGGCGCCACGCTGGATCTGCCGCAGCCTGTGTTGAACGTGCGGACGCGCCTGCATGCATTCCTGGCGAACCGGGCATCCGGTTAGACGTGCTCGATGACGGCACGGCTGAAGCCCGTGCCCCTTCAAGGCCGCCTACAGCGGATCTGACGTCGCAATCGCAGGACTCTACGACAGAATCCGTCAATTCAACTAAGTGCCGCCAGGAAATGATCAACGAACGCGTGCACGTCGCGGTAGCTGTTGTACAGCGGCGCAGGCGCGACGCGCAGGATGTCTGGCTCGCGAAAATCGCACAGCACGCCTTCTTGATTCAGCCGCTCGACCACCCCGCGGCCATTCTGCGCAATGCGGATCGACAACTGTGCGCCCCGGCGCTCAGGATCGCGCGGCGTGATGATGGAAAACTTGGCTGACTCGTTACGGTCGAGCAGAAACTCCAGATAGCCGGTGAGAGAAACGCTCTTCTGCCGCAGCCGGTCCATGCCTGCCTCGGCGAAGACGTCGAGCGATGCGCGCAGCGGCGCCATCGCGAGGATCGAGGGATTGCTGACCTGCCATCCCTCCGCGCCGGGCGCTGGCTTAAAATGCGGGCCCATGCGAAAGCGCGTCTGTTCTTCGTGGCCCCACCATCCGCCAAAGCGCGGCCGCTCCCACGCCTCCGCGTGCCGCTCGTGGACGAAGCATCCGCCGACGCTTCCCGGCCCGCCATTCAGATACTTGTACGTGCACCACACGGCAAAATCGACGTCCCAGTAATGCAGCTTGACGGGGATGTTGCCGGCCCCATGCGCGAGATCGAAGCCAACCACGCAGCCCTGCGCGTGTCCGGCGCGCGTGATCGCCTCCATGTCGAACGCCTGCCCGGTCGCGTAGTTCACGCCCGCAATCCAGACCAGCGCGATCGCCGGACCTTCGCACTCGAGCAGCGCCTCGATGTCTTCCTGTCGCACGGTCGCTTCCGAAGCGCGTGGCTTCAGCTCGATCAGCGCCTCGGCAGGATCGAAGCCGTGAAAACGAAGCTGCGACTTCACCGCATAGTAGTCCGAAGGAAACGCGCCCGTCTCCATGACAATTTTGTGGCGCTGCGGCGTGGGGCGGTAAAACGAGATGAACATCAGGTGCAGGTTCACGGTGAGCGAATTCATCATGACCAGCTCGATAGGCCGCGCGCCCACCAGCGCGGCCATGTTGTCGGTAAGGAAGCGATGATAGGGCAGCCACGGATGTTGCGCGCGAAAATGCGCCTCCACGCCCAGCTTTTCCCAGTCGTGCAGCTCCTGCTCCACGTATTCGCGCACGCGCCTGGGCTGCAGCCCCAGCGAGTGGCCGCACAGATACAGCGACTCGCTGCCATCGGGCGCGGCCGGGATGTAGAACTGTTTGCGGAAGGGCGCCAGCGGATCGCGCGCGTCCATCTCAGCGGCGAAGCCGGCGGAGGTCTCGAATTGTGCGGTCGTTGCCATCTACACTCCTGCCAGCGGCGTCAGCTGTCGACGTACCAGCGCGTCCGCTTTTTGCCAATCAATCTCTTCCAGGCGCTGCACCCCGTCGCAAAGCTCGCCCAGCATGCGGTCCTGCACAGCACCCCGCGCCGCCGCCACCGAGTATGGCGTGCGATGGAAGGTCACCATCGCGTACTTGGGGACGAACGTCCCGGGATATTTGTTTTCCAGCGCCAGCTCCACTTTCTTGCGGAACAGGAAGCGCGGATCGGCGACGCGATCGCGCATCTCGACAAAATTCTCGATGGCAAGATCGGCGATGGCGTCGGTGTCGGCCTTGCGCAAGCGCTCGAATTCGGAAAACAGGCGCGGAAAGTCGGGGCCAAGTCGATCGAGCAGCTCCAGCAGATAAGTGCAATCCTCGAAGGCGCAGTTCATGCCCTGGCCGAAGAAGGGCACGATCGCGTGCGCCGCGTCGCCCAGCAACAACGCCTTGCCGTCTACATGCCAGGGCGAGCACTTGATCGTAACCATCGCGCCTGTGGGATTGGCAAAGAAGTTTTCGCTGAGGTCGGGCATGAGCGCCCGTGCGTCGGGAAATTGCCTGACGAAGAATGCCTGCAGCTTGGCTTCGCTGTCGAGCGCGGCGAAGCTCACCTCGCCATCGAAGGGCAGAAACAGAATGCAGCCAAAGGTCCCGTCGATGTTGGGCAGGGCGATGAGCATGAACATCCCGCGCGGCCAGATGTGCAATGCGTTTGTCTCGAAGACGTGCTTGCCGCCGGACCCGGCCGGAATCGTCAGCTCCTTATAGCCGTAATCGAGATACTGCTGCGAGAAGTTGAAGCGCGGCAGCTTCAGCATCTCGGTGCGAATGGCCGAGCCGGCGCCGTCAGTGCCGATCGCGACGTCGCTGTCGATGGTTGCGTCGGCGCCGCTCTCCTCATTGCGCATATGCACAGCGCCGCTGCGCAGATCGAAGCCGGTGCAGCGCTGGTTGAAATGGATGGGCACCCCGCGCGCTTCAGCGGCGTTCATCAGCGCGATATTCAGGTCGGCGCGCGAGACCGCGTTGATGACTTCCGTCTCATCCTTGCCGTAGGGCATGAACGTAAGCTCGCCGCTGACGGCGTGCATCATGCGGCCGCGCATCGGAATGATGATCTTCTGGATCTGCTCGAAGACTCCGGCCTGGCGCAGAGCATGAATGCCGCGCGTCGAGAGCGCCAGGTTAATCGAACGGCCGGCGCTGATCGCCACCCGGCGCATGTCGGGCCGCCGCTCATACAGAGTGACATCGAAGCCGCGTTCGACCAGCGAAATCGCCAGCAGCGGCCCCGTCAGGCCCGAGCCGATCAGCGTGAGCTTGCTGGACGTCGCAGTCATCTAGGCAGGCGTCGTGTCCGGCTGATGCAACATGGTGCGCGCCTCCCACAGCTCCGGGAACAGGCGCTTGCCCAAAGTCGTGCGCAGGTAGGCGGCGCCCTCGCTGCCGCCGGTGCCGCGGCGCGCGCCGATGATGCGCTCCACCACTTGAATGTGACGCAGGCGCCAGGCCACCATCAGCTCGTCGAATTCGGTCAGCCGCTCGCACACGTCGATCCAGTCGCGATAGTTGTGCTCGTCTTCGTACATGTTGCGGACGGCCTCGGCGCGCAACTGGAAGAGCTCGTCTTCGCCGCCCTTGGCCGGCGCCGGCGGCAACTTGCCGATCGCCGCGAGCGCGTCGAAGAAGACCTCGTGCAGCGACGGCGCATGCAGGCGCCGCTCCAGGCGCGCGTAGGCTTCGGGCTCGCGCGCGTGCAGCCGCATCAGCTTCTCGTCCTTCAGGCCGCAGAGAAATTCGATCTCGCGGAATTGCTCGGACTGGAAGCCGCTGGCGGGCTCCAGCTTGCCGCGGAAGGCCATGAAGTGCGTCGGCAGCATGGTCTCCAGAATCGTGAACTGGTTGACCAGCACACGCATGATCTCGGTGCAGCGGCGCAGCAGGCGCGCCGCCTCGTAGACCTGGTCATGCCCCTTGCGCTTCGCTACGTTTGCCAGACTGGCCACCACCGCATCGAGGTCGTGCAGCAGCTCCTTAAACCATAGCTCGTAGGTCTGGTGAATGATGATGAACAGCAGCTCGTCGTGCGTCGGCGGCGACGAGAGCTGATTTTGCAGCTTCAGCAGGTCGGGAACGCGCAGATAGGAACTGTAAGTCAGTGGCCCGGTCCCCTCGGGTGCCCCACTCATCCGCGGCCTTTCGGATGAGTGGGTCGAATCGCCATTCCCTGTTGCAACAACCCAACCGACCTCAATCGATGTGTCCCGCATTGTGGGACTATCCGACAATGTAGGACTTAGCCCAAGCCAGCGTTCGGCGTTGCCGCTCAGCATCTTCTGCTTCGCGCTTTCCGGCAAGTCGCTGGTGCGAATCAGCTCCCCGATATGCTCCTCGCCCAGCGGGTAGGGATAATCCGAGCCCAGCAACACGCGGTCTTCGCCCATAACCTCGAGCAGGAGTGCCAGCGAGCGGTGGTCGAAGACGGCGCTATCCACCGAGAAGCGATCCACATAATGCATGGGCGGAAACTCCCCTGCGCCGCGGCACAGCGGTTGGTGGATCCATGCATTCTGCAGTCGTCCCAGCAGGAAGGCGAAGCTGCCGCCGCCATGCGCGAAACAGAGCCGCAGGCTGCGGGGCAGCCGGTCCAAAGCGCCGCTCAGGATAAGCGACGACACCGCCAGTTGCGTCTCCGCCGGCATTGCGACCGTCCACGGCATCATGTACTTCGGCATACGCTCCGGCGCCATCATGTCCCAGGGGTGCACCAGCACGGCCGCGCCTTCGTCGGCGCAATGATGCAGGAAGGTGATGATGCCGGGATCGTCAAGGTTCTTGCTGCCGACATGATTGCCGATCTGCACGCCGAAGTGCCCGGCCTTCATGCAGCGTGAGAGCTCCGCGCAAGACAAGTCGATGTCCTGCAGCGGCACCTGGCAAATTGGCTTGAAGCGGCCGTTGCTGCCCTTGCAGAACTCCAGTCCCGCCTCATTGAAGATGCACGCCACTTCAAGCCCCTGCTCGGGCGGGCGATCGTACGAGAACAGGACGGGGGTCGAGGAGACCACCTGCACGTCGACGCCTTGCCGGTCCATGTCTTCCAGGCGAGCGACGGGGTCCCAGCAGGTGCGGCAGATGCGGCGAAACTCGCGGCTGCCGAGCATGACCATGGCATCACCGTGGTCGAGATGTTTCAACCATGGCCAGTCGGGCGTGCCGAAGCGTCCCGCCAGGTCGGGCCACGATGCCGGGAAGAAATGCGAGTGAATGTCGATGACCATGCTCAAGCTCTCCCCGGATGGATGGTGCCGCAGTTGCGGCAGCGCCGCAGGTCCTCGTTACCGTAGAACGCGTCGAAGAGCGGCGGCAGGTCCTTCACGATGCTCTTCAGCCGCACCTCGGCGCGATGCACCAAGTAGTGACAGTGCGGGCAGTACCACTCGAACGCGTCGATGCTGTCATCGGGGCGCGGCATCTCGATGACCAGCCCAATCGTATCGGCCGGGCGCTGCGGCGAGTGCCGCATATGCTTGGGCAACAGAAACACATCGCCTTCGTGAATAGGAATGTCCTTCGGCGGCTTGCCCGGCTGCTCCATCACGCGCAGGGCAATGTTGCCCTTGAGCTGATAGAAGAATTCTTCGGTGGGATCGTCGTGGTAGTCGCGGCGCTGGTTCGGGCCGCCGACCACGGTCACCATGAACTCACCGTCTTCCCACACCTGGGCGTTGCCGACGGGCGGCTTCAGCTTGTCACGATTTTCGTCAATCCACTTCTTCAGATTAAACGCTTTCAGCGAGCTGATGGATGCCATCTATTCCTCATTGGCGCGCCGGCTTGTAGGCGGTCGCCCTGATCTCAATCAAAAGGTGCGGATGCGGCAGCTGGTGCACCGCAACTGTCGTGCGCGCCGGCCCGTCGTAATCAAAAAATTCGCCGTAGACCTCGTTGTATCCGGCGAAGTCGTTCATGCTGACCAGGTAGGTGGAGATCTCCACGATGTCGCTCAGCTCCGCACCGGCGCTGGCAAGAATGTCGCGGATATTCTCGATGACGGCGCGCGTTTGCGCGCGAATATCGAGGCGCGTGCTGCCGAGATCATCCACCTCTGCGCCGGCAATCATGTTGTCGGCGCGGCGCGAACTGGTACCCGACACGAACAGGAAGTCGCCCGCCCGCTTGATGTGCGGATAGCGGCCGCGCGGTGTGGCCTTGTTAGGTACAACGGTTGATTTGGTTGTAACCGACATGGATGCCTGGGTAGTGCGGGCCTTCACGCCCGCGTCATCTCCGCTCTTGAAAATCGGAGCCGGCTTCAGCCGACGCCCGTGTCGCCGGCTTAAGCCGGCTTTGACCAGACGGGGGCGGCTTGACGCGGCGCTGAAGCGCCGCTCTACCGTCCCTCGCTACAGTCGAATGCAGATGTTGTTCAACTCCGAATAGAAGTTCAGCGAATGCATGCCACCTTCCCGGCCGATGCCGGAACGTCCCACGCCTCCAAAAGGCGTGCGCAAATCGCGCAGGAACCAGCAATTCACCCAGGTGATGCCCACATTCATCTGACGCGCCACGCGGTGCGCTCGCTTCAGGTCGCTGGTCCAGAGGGACGCCGCCAACCCATATTTCGTATCGTTCGCCAGGGCGACCGCTTCCTGCTCGGAATCGAACGCCGTGATGTGGCACACCGGCCCGAAGATCTCGTCGGTCACGCAGCAGGACGACTCCGGCAGGCCGGTCAAAATCGTGGGCTGAACGTAGGCGCCGTTATCGCGCGCATCGCCGAATTGGGGCACGCCGCCGCCCGCGACGAAGGTCGCGCCCTGGCCTTTTGCCATCCGAAAATACGATAGCACTTTTTCGCGGTGCGCCGCGGAGATGAGCGGCCCCAGCTGCGTGTCTTTCTCTGTGGGCCAGCCGATCTTCAGGCTTTCGGCTTTCTGCTTCATCGCCGAGACGAACCAATCGAAGATCGCGCGCTCGACGTACACGCGCTCGGCGCAAAGGCAGACCTGGCCGGTGTTCAGGAAGATGCCGTCGCCCAACTCGGCAATCGTCTGCTCGCGATCGCAATCGGCGAAGACAATGGCGGGATTCTTGCCGCCCAACTCGAACGAGACCGACTTCAGTCCCGGCGCGCAGGCCTTCATGATCGCCGAGCCGGTGCGCGATTCGCCGGTAAACGTTACCGCGTCGACTTCGGGATGGCTGACGAGATACTCGCCGGTCGAGCCCTCGCCGAAGCCGTGCACCAGGTTGAAGACACCGGCGGGCACGCCCGCATCGCGCATGACCTCCGCAAGCAGCGTGGCGCTGGCAGGAGTCTCCTCCGACGGCTTCACCACCACGGCGTTGCCGCAGGCCAGCGCGGGCGCAACCTTCCACGTCAGCAGCAGCAGCGGCAGGTTCCAGGGCGTGATGATGCCGATCACGCCGACGGGCTTGCGAACGGTGTAGTTCAGCGCTTGCTTGCCGTCGGGGGTCTCGGTCTCGAAAGCCTCGATGCCGGCGGTCTTGACGATGTCGGCAAAGGCGCGGAAGTTCGCGGCGCCGCGTGGAATGTCGAGCCGAGAGGCCAGCGCAACCGGCTTGCCGGTGTCGGCCGACTCCGCCTGAACGAACTCGTCGAACCGCGCTTCGATGCCGTCGGCGATCTTGTACATCATTGCGGCGCGTTGCCGCACTCCCCAGTTGCCCCACTCGCCGCGAAGGGCGCGGCGCGCGGCGGTGACGGCCTGGTCGACGAGCTCGGGGCCGGCCTCGGCGACGCGCGCGATGCGGCTGCCGTCGGCGGGGTTGATGTCATCGAACTGGCGCTCGCCGTGGACGAAGCGTCCATCGATGAAGTTGTCCAGCAGCCTGGGCGCCGCCGCTGCGCCCGAAACCGCGGCGCGCATTTCTGCCGTCACGCGAGTGTCCATTGAGCTCTCCTGAAGCGCCTCACTAGGATCATTGTCGCGCTTCCGGCATGGCGGGGGAAACCTGGCCGATATAGACCGAGAACGGCGCCATCGTCATACGGGCAAGATCGGGCGCGCTGGGCATGCCGCTCATCGTGGTCAGCAAGGTCTTCGCCCGTGTCGATGCGATTCCCTGCGGCGCGAGATTAAAGCTCGCCTTCTGCGGCTCGGCCGACATGTTGAGCACCACCAGTACCGCCTCACCCTTATAGCGCCGCAAGTACGACAACAGGTTCGGATCGTCATCGTTCACGGCAACGTAATCGCCATCCAGCAGCGCCGCATTGCTGTGCCGCAGGGCAAGCAGGCGCTGGTAGAAGACCAGAATCGAGTTGGGATCTTTCTCTTCGCCGGCGACATTGTGCGTCTTGTAACTTGGAGCAACCGGCAACCACGGCGTGCCCTTGGTAAAGCCGGCATTGGCCGTGCCGTCCCACTGCATGGGAGTACGCTCGCCGTCGCGGCCCTTCTCCTTCGGCCAGCCCAGCTTCCCGATGGGATCTTTCACCTCATCCCTCGATGTGGGATCGTTGTTCTGCATCCCAATCTCTTCACCGTAATACAGAATCGGGGTGCCGCGCAGCGTGAGGTACAGGCCCGCCAGGACTTTGGCGATTGCGTCATTGTGTTTGCCGTCGCCGTAGCGATCATACGAGCGCCTGCGATCATGGTTTCCGATCACGTACACCGGCCAGCCGCTGGCTGAATTGGCAGCGGCCACCTGCTTGCGAAAATCCGGTGGCGACAATTTGTCGACGGTCATGAACATGAAATCCATCGGCATCTGCAGCTCGTCGCCGTGCCCGCCGTAGTAACGATTCAGCTGCTGGATATTGTCGGTCCACGTCTCTCCGATGAGCACCGCATTGTACTGGTCGGCAACGCCGCGCAGCTCCCGCAGCACATCATGTACCTCAGGCAGCTTGACGTTGTACTTGTTCTGCATGTTGGGATCGCCGTATGCGTTTCTGCCCGGCAAGATCGGGTTGTCAGGCAGCTTGGGATCCTCGAACAGAGTGTCCACCGCATCCAGGCGAAAGCCCGCGACTCCGCGCTTATACCACCAGCGAGTGACATCGAACATGGCACTCTTCACCGCCGGATTGCGCCAGTTCAGGTCGGGCTGCTGGGGATAGAAATAATGGTAATAGTACTGCTGAGTTTTTGGGTCGAACTGCCACGCCGGCCCGCCGAACACCGCCTGCCAGTTGTTGGGCGGCTGATTGGGCGCGCGTCCGTCGCGCCAGATGTACCAGTCGCGATGCGTTGAAGTGCGCGACGACCGTGAATTCAGGAACCACGGGTGCTGGTCCGACGTGTGGTTCATCACAAAGTCGAGGATGATGCGAATGCCGTGCTGGTGCGCGGACGCCTGCATTCGATCGAAGTCGGCCAGCGTGCCGTACATGGGATCGATGTCTTCGTAGTTGGAGACGTCGTAGCCGAAATCGACTTGGGGCGAGGGGAAGCATGGCGTGATCCAGATGGCGTCGACGCCCAGCCGCTTCAGGTAGTCGAGCTTGGAAGCGATGCCGGGCAGGTCGCCGATGCCGTCGTTATTGCTGTCGGCAAAGCTGCGCGGATAGATCTCGTAGAAAACGGCGTTTTGCCACCACTGATGGCCTGCGGCATCGACTGCGGGCGGCTTGGATTGAGCGGGCGCAGTCTTGCTCGCAGCAGCTTTGGATTGGGCTGGAGCAAGGACCGGGACCGCGAGTGCCGCGTAAAGGAAAAGGGCAAGAAAATGTTTCAGCAATGGATTACGGCTCCCTGCAACCGCTCTACATCTTCATCGGGTTTGTATAAGGGCACGGCGGTTTTCTCACTTTGCGGCTGTCTGCCTTTCGGCCTTCTCATTTTGCGGCTTCTCACTTTGCGCCTGCGTTTTTTGATGGCTCGGACCCGCCGATTTGCTCATGTGCCCGGTACGTCGGCCTCGCCTCGAAGAATGCGTCCGTCAACGAGGTGATCTTCAACCCGCGCCGCAGCTCGTCAGCAGTTGCCGTGCTGGTGACTTTGAGAACCGTGGTTTCTCCCGGCAGCAGGTCGACGAAGTTGTCCGACAATGTGGTATCAAGATCGCCGAAGGAGAGATCGACATCGCGCGCCAGCGCCGGCGAGCGCAGCGTCACCGTGTAATTCGGCGCGCTGCCGGTAACCGTCGCTTCAATTGGCGGCTTCTGGGGCAGCTGCAGATTTCGCATACGGTCGAAGAACAGCTCGTTGCGCGAAGCCAGCTGTCCATCTACATTCAATTCCACAACCAGAAAACTGCGGTCGGCATCGGCGCCGGCCAACAGCTCTTTTTCGTTCAGGCTCATGAAGACGCCGCTCGATTGCGGCGCGACGAGCACTTGCTGAGTTTTCTCCGACAGCGCCTTGCCGTCGAAGCTTAGCAGGCGCGTGCGCAGCTGCGCATTTACCGGCTGCTGCCGGTCGGAAACGACGTAGATGTCCACAACGCCGTCATGGGCGAAGGGCGAGACCAGCAGGTCGGCGAAGAACCGCCGAGCATAGTATTGCAGCGCCTTCCAGCGGCCGAAGTAGTCAATGCTCGACCACGACGCCACCGGCCAGCAATCGTTCAGCTGCCAGAACAGCGCCCCCATAGTGCGCGGCCGATTGCGCCGCAGATGCTCGGCACCCACTTTGATCGCCTCCGCCTGCTGCACCTGGCTGATGTAGACGAATGATGCGAAGTCCCTCGGCTCAGGATATTCGCGCAGCATGTAGGTGAGGATGCGCTCGTTGCCGCCGTGGTTCTTCTGGTGCGACATCATCACCGGCGAATCGATCGCCCGCTCGTCGGGCGCGGCGAAGCTGGCAATGGTGCGCAGCTCGGGAAACGACTGGAAGCCGAACTCCGACATGAAGCGCGGGTCCTGCAGGTTGTAATTGTCGATGGGCTCGAGCGCGTGCCACACGCCCCAGTAGTGCATGTCGCCATTGTCCTGGCTGTTGGACGGCTCCTCGAAGTCGGCGCTGGGCGAGCTGGGCCAATACGGAGTCGGCGCGCCGTACTGCTCGACCACGCTCTTGATGATGTCGTGGAAGAGCACGACGTAGTCTTGCCAGACGCGCTCGCGCTGGGGCGGCGTGATCGATTCCTTGAAGGCGAGCCGGTCGGCCCAGACCTGCCAGCCGGCTTCGATTTCGTTGTTGCCGCACCACAGCACGATGCTGGGATGATCGCGCAGACGCTTGACCTGTTGCGTGGCTTCTTCGCGCACGTTCTGCTGGAAGGCGAGGTCGCCGGGCACCATGTCGCCGCCAAACATGAACTCCTGCCAGACCATCAGGCCGAGCTCGTCGCAGAGGTCGTAGAACACGTCGCTCTCGTAGATGCCGCCACCCCATTCGCGCACCATGTTCATGTTGGCATCGCGCGCCGCCTGCAGGATCTGGCGATAGCGCGCCGGCGTGACGCGGCTGGGGAAGCTGTCGAACGGGATGACATTCGCGCCTTTGATGAAGATCGGGATGCCATTCACGACGAAGGTGAAGCTCTTGCCCCACTGGTCGGGCGCGCGGCGCAACTCCACCGAGCGCAGGCCAGTCTTAACTTCGGCGCGCGCAATCACAGCTTTGTTGGCAGTCACAGTCGCGCTGAAGCGATAACGATCCTGCGCGCCGTAGCCGGCGGGATACCACAGCTTGGGCGAGTCAATTCGCAGCGGAATGGATATGTGATTGGTCCCGGGGTCGAGTCGAATCGCTTGTTGAACCACGGGGCCGGCAGCATTGTCGCCTTTCTCGCCTGGGTGCCTCGTTCTTCCCTTCGGTTCGGATGGGTTGGAGAATTCGACACCGGCATAGTTAATCGCGACACTCGCAAGCATCGAGCGGCTGGCCTCGATGTCTAACTCGGCACTAAGTTCCGCCACATCCTGCGTGATCTTCCGCTGCTGAATGTGAAAGTTCGCGACCCGCGCGCTGTCCCAAATTTCCAGCCGCACCGGTTTCCAGATTCCGATCGTGAGGAAGCGCGGCCCCCAGTCCCAGCCATACTGGTACGCCGCCTTGCGCGTGTATGGCGCGGTGGCAACATTCTCCTCGTTGCCTTCATTCACGGTCGAAACCGAGGGCAGAATGTACGGCAGCGCCTTCACCTTCGGGATCATCGAGGTGACGGGCGAGTGAAACAGAATGCGCAGCGTGTTTGGCCCGGGCTTCAGCAGCGGCCGCACGGAAACTCGCCAACTGCGGAACATGTTGTCGGCGGTCAGGACCTGCTGATCGTTGAGGAAGACTTCAGCGAACGTGTCGAGGCCGTCGAAAACAAGATCGACGTGCTCCCGCTCGAGCGTGGCAGCGTCCACCTGAAATGTGGTGCGATACTCCCAATCGGCTAGGCCGATCCATTGCAGCCGCGACTCGTTGTCGCCAGAGAAGGGATCGGCAATCAGGTGGGCGGCAAGCAGATCGGTCTGCACCACGCCGGGAACTTGCGCCGCGTGCCAGGCGGCGGCTTCAGGATGCGCCGCGGCGTTGACCGCCCGAAACTCCCAGCCTGCATTCAACGGTCGCGATTCCGGCTCCGCAGCATACAAAGAAGCAACTACGCCAAGTAGAAAGAGCGCCAAGCCAACAAGGCGGGCAGAGTGTACCGGTGATTTATCCATTTGCATCAGCGCACAGGGCAACAACGACTGCCTGCACCGGAGCGTGGCCTGTTCCGGCTCGCAATCTTAGATGCATGTGTGCTGCTGGATGGATAGGCCGGACTCGCAGACGGCCGGCGTACGCTGCGAAGCTATGTCGCGCCTACTGAATCTCCAGCGAGATCACGCTGCCTTGGTCGACTCCGGCGGGACGGTAGTTGAGCGCGACTTTCTGTTTGCTCCAGGAGCAGGAAAACTTGTCGGCGCCGATGAGCACGGCGTGTTCGGTGTCAGCTACTTTCATCTTCCAGGTCTTGCCTGCCGACACTACGGTCAGCAGGGCCGCGGGCGCCGCCGAGCAATCGACGGAGACGAGCGTGCCTTGCAGGTACTTGGCGGGCACTGAATTGATGACCGGCGCGGGCAAGGGCTTCGAGGGCGGCGGGCCCTCCACCGGCGCCACCTCGCCAGCTGTCGTATCGTCGCCGGCCTCATGATTACCGCTCGCCGCCGGCGTATCCTCCGCGTCCTCGCGCTTCATGGTCGCCGCTTTGAATTCGTGAATTTGTCTAAGCGCCTGCTCGGCCCGCTCTGCCGCTGCCGGATCTGAGCTGTTGGCCACCGCTGTCAGGATGGCCTCGGCGTCGTCGATCTTCTGCTCGTTCATCAGCGCCAGCCCATAGTTTAGGCGGTGCAACTGGTCGCGGGGCGCCAGCTCGATGGCATGACGCAGGCTCCGCTCGCCCTCGGCGGTCTTGCCGGAGATCACCAGGGACTCGCCCAGCATGGCATAGGCGTCGGCATATTGCGGATCGAGTTCAATGGCGCGCCGCAGGTCCTGCGCCAGCTCCGGCGAGCTCATCGCTCCAGGGCTGCTCCTCTCCAGCAGGACCGCCGAATAGTAATACACGCGCGCATCTTTCGAACCGAGCTTCGAGGCGGCACGAAAATGCCCGCCCGCGCGGTCCAGGTCTCCACTTCTCAGGTAGGCGTATCCCAGGCCGCGCTGCGCCTCCGCCTGATTCGGATCGGCCTTCAGGACCTCTTCGAATTCCTTGATCGCAACCGGCACATAATCCTGCGAGTGCAGATGGAGATCGGCCAGTGCCGCGCGGGTTTCCAGCGGATTGAGCGGCCGCTCGGTTGCCGTGTAGGTGACCGCGAATTTCTCTTTCGCGGTGTAGCTCATGACTTTGACCTTGCCATTGCGCAAGTAGCCCAGTATTTGTCTCTCGAACTCGGCAGGCGCAACTCCGAAGGCGCCTTGCACCGCCTGGGCCACCGGCACCTTTTCATCGTTGGCCAGGTGAAAGTACTTCGATGCCTGCGGCATGCGCCCATTATCGAAGAGGTAGTGCACCACCAGCCACGACTCGACATAGAACATGTCCCGGCGGGCGCCGCTCACGTTGTAGGTCTCGGAGTGATGCTGCACCTGGAAAAGTTCAAGCAAGTGCAGGGTGCCGCCTTGCATCAGCAGCGCCGCCTCGGGTATGGTCTGCCCCACCACGATGCTGCCGGGCGAGACCTTGATGGACTGTAAGAACTCGGCAAACCCTTCATCGAACCAGGGGGCGGTCGGCTGAAAGTTGGAGTTCAGCAGCACGTGGGCGTACTCGTGGAAGACCGTCTCCCAGTTCTCTTCCTGGCCCATGTCGACGGCGATGAAGTCCTCATCGTCGGCCTGCTGGAAGAAGCCCGATAGCTGGACCACCTTGCCCTGGAAGATCGGGCAGTACTGCCGAAACTCCTTGTTGCTGCGGAAGGCGACGATTGTCAGCGGCACCGGCTGATTGATGCTGGTGCGCCCGAAGAGCAGGCCGAAGGCGGCGCGCATCTGCTCGAAGCGCTCGATGACGCGGCGGCCGTCTTTCTCGCCGGCGTCGGTGATCACGGTGAAGTGGTCGGAACGCACTTCGACCCACTGAGCGTCGGCAGCGAGCGATGGAATCGAAAACAAAACGAGCAGCAAAACGTTGCTACAGAAGGAATGAAACCGTCGCCTAGCCACGGCGAACTCCTGGCAAAAGCAATTCGAGCGATCAAGCTGAGTAGATGGTAGCACCGGCGTCCAGGGCCGGCACTCAGCAAACAGCCTTACAGATTGTCGCTCCGTTCGGGAAATTTAGTGCGTGGACTCTCCCGGACTGGCGGTGATTCTTTCATCTTCCGCCGAGCCTGTGGCCCAAATCAAACCTCTTCATGATCGACGATGCGCGTTTTGCCCGACCGTGCCAGCATATAAGAGCGCAGGATGGCATTAATGCGGGTTTGATAGCCGCTGCCCTGCTTCTTCAGCCACTCCACAACGTCGTGGTCGATACGGATGGTCAGGCGGTCCTTAGGCTCAGGCATAACAAGCTGCGCGTTGTTCCAGAACGACTTGCCAAGCTTGGGAACATCCGAATAGTCGATCTGCGAATCACGCATTTCGCGCAGCCGTTTCCAGTCAGTTTTACCCTTCGTTCGCGCTGCCGAGGTGGTCTTTATAAGTTTCCCTTTCGTCGCGATTTGCTCTCCTGGCTGAGATAATGCGCCGCCGCTCGCCGCGAACCACATAGACTACGACGATCTCGATATCTTGCATAAGACCGATAGCGAATGTACGGTTTTCCTTGTGGCGGCTCACATTGCTTTCCAGCCACCGGCCCATCAAAGATCTGCGTGGCGTCCTGGAAATCGATGTGATGCTTTGTAAGGTTCGTCAGCCGCTTGCTCTCGTCCCACTCGAAAAGCATTCCGCCTCCCTAGTCGAGCGCCCGCGGCCGTATGTACATCTTGTGCACATCCTAGCATCGCCGTTTTAGTGGTGTCCAATCTCACACCCCCATGTGACCGCCATCACTTCGGCCCGGCCCGCGCGTGGGCAAGAATCGAACCATCGTTCGGTATGGGGGGAGCCTCTCTACCGCAACGAAGTTTCCAGGTGGGTGAGCAAACCGGAAAACATTTCCGCTGCAATGCTCCCGCAATAGAAAGGGCAGCCATGGCCAAAGGTTCGGTGCAGATCGTGGTCGAGCGGTGCAAGGCCTGCGGATTCTGCGTTGAGTTCTGTCCCACGCACGTGCTGGCGCTTTCCTCCGCCTTCAACGCCAAGGGCTACCACACGCCGTACATGGCCCATCCGGAAAAGTGCAGCGGCTGCGATCTGTGCGGCATGTATTGTCCGGACTTCGCTATTTACGGGTTCAAGTCTGAGCAGACCCAGCCTCTCGCCCAAGGGGAGAAGGATGGGACGCCCGTCGAGAAGGTCGGGGCGCCCGCGCCGAACGCGACTGAAGCAGCAAAGGAGGCGCAAGATGCACGCTGATCCTGCAGGAGTGATGACCGGCACACACTTCCTCGACGGCGACCACGCCTGCTGCGAGGGCGCACTGGCCGCCGGCGCGCGCTTTTCCTCCGGCTATCCCATTACGCCCTCCACCGAAGTTGTCGAGCGCTTCGCGCAACGCATTCCCACCGTCGGTGGAACCTTCATTCAGATGGAAGACGAGCTGGCTGCCTCGATCACGCTGCAAGGCGCGGTGTGGGGCGGCGCGAAGGCCTTCACGGTAACCTCCGGGCCGGGCTTCTCGCTGATGATGGAACATATCGGCTACGCCGCCATGACCGAGACACCCTGCGTCTTCGTCGATGTGCAACGCGGCGGGCCATCCACCGGCCTGCCCACGCTCCCCGCGCAAGCCGACATGATGCAGGTGCGCTGGGGCTCGCACGGCGACTACGCCATCATCGCGCTCTGCCCCAACTCGCCGCAGGAGTGCTTCGACCTGACCATCACGGCCTTCAATATGGCCGAGAAGTATCGTTGCCCGGTGTTCGTCATGCTTGACGAACTGGTTGGGCACATGACGGAAAAAGTTGTCATCCCTCCCCCCGATCAAATTGAAGTCGAGCCGCGTCGTTACACGACGCTGCCCCCCGAAGAGTTCCTCGCCTTCCAGCCGGGAGACGATCTGGTGCCCGACATGCCGCGCGTCGGCGAAGGTTACAACGTGCACGTCACCGGCTTGACGCACGACGAGCGAGGCTACCCCGACATGCGGCCCGCCGTGCAGGACCGCCTGGTGAAGCGCCTGGTCGACAAGATCACGAAGAACGCCGACAAGATCGTCCTCTACGAAGAAGACCAGATCGAAGGCGCCGACGTGGTCGTGGTTTCGTACGGCATCACCTCGCGCGTGGCGCAGCGCGCGATCGAGATGGCGCGCGAGCGAGGCGTGAAGGTCGGCAAGTTCCGCATCATCACCGCATGGCCCTTTCCCGAAAAGCAGATTGCCGAGATCGCAAGCAAAGTGAAGGCGCTGGTCGTGCCCGAGCTGAACCTGGGCCAGATGGTGCGTGAGGTCGAGCGCTGCGCGGCCGGCAAAGCCCTCGTCAGGCTGGTAGGCCACGCCGGCGGCAGCGTGCACAAGCCCGAAGACATTCTGCAGGTCATCCAGGAGGTGGCGCGATGAGCGAAGCGACGGTTCAAATCCCAACGAACCCGGTCGAGCAGTTCCTGCGCATGGACCGCATCCCGCACATCTGGTGTCCCGGATGCGGCATCGGCACCAGCGTCAATTCGTTTGCTCACGCGTTGATCGACGCGAAGATCGACGTCAAGAACACGGCCATCGTCTCCGGCATCGGCTGCACCGGACGCGTCGCCGGCTACACCAACCTCGACTCGTTCCACACCACACACGGGCGCGCGATCCCCTTCGCCACCGGGCTGAAGCTGGCCAATCCCAAGCTGAACGTGGTGGTGTACTCGGGCGATGGCGACCTGTTCGCCATCGGCGGCAATCACCTGATCCACGCCGCCCGCCGCAATCTGGACATCAAGGTCGTCTGCATCAACAATCTGATTTACGCGATGACCGGCGGCCAGACCGCGCCAACCACGCCGGGCTCGGTCATCACCTCGACCAACCCTTACGGCACCTACGATCCGGCTTTCAACCTCCCCTATCTGGTGGAGGCCGCCGGCGCGGTGTATGTCGCGCGCTGGACAGCCTTCCACGTCAAGCAGCTAGCGCGCGCCATGCAGGAGATGTTCGCCAAGAAGGGCTTCAGCTTCATCGAAGTGCTGTCGCCCTGCCCGACGCTCTATCAGCGGCGCAACAAGATGGGCGATGGGCTGGACACCATGAAGTTCTACAAGCAGGCCAGCAAGGTGCGCAACGGCGCGCCGACCAACGAAGTGGCGCTGAGCCGCAGCGGCGAGATCGTCGTCGGAAAGTTCGTTGACCGCGAGCGCGCTGACTATGGCGGCCTGATGCACGACTCGCTCGCCGACGCGCTGGGCGACAAATACGTGGAAACGGAGTGTTGCACATGCCAGTAACCGAGATCCGCATCGCAGGATTTGGCGGGCAGGGCGTCATCCTGTCGGCGATTGTTATCGGCAAGGCCGGGTGCATTTACCAGGACGGCTACTCGACCATGACGCAGGCCTTCGGCCCGGAGGCGCGCGGCGGCGCCTGCAGCGCGCAAGTCATCCTCTCCGACTCGCCGGTGCTGTACCCGTATGTCACGCGGCCGGACATCCTGGTCGTCATGTCGCAGGAGGCGTACACGCTGTTCAGCCCGCAGCTCAAAGATCACGGCATTCTAATCATCGAGGAAGACCTGGTACGCATCGGCGACCATCCAGCCGGCACTCGCATTTACAGCATTCCGGCCACTCGCATTGCCGAAGAACTGGGCAAGAAGATGGTGCTGAACATCGTGATGGTCGGCTTCTTCGGCGCGGTGTCGGGGGTGGTCGATCCCGAGGCGCTGCGCAATGCCGTCGCGGCCTCGGTGCCGGAGGCCTATCGCGAGCTGAACCTGAAGGCGTTCGATCGCGGCTTCGAATACGGCATGAAAGAACTGAGCGAAGTCATCGTCAAGCAGGAATCGCAGGTTGCGGTGGCGGCGCTGGAAAGCTAGCACCCGATGCGGGTAGAGCTCGCCTGCAGGGACGAGCTGTTCGGGTAGAGCTCGCCTTCAGGGACGAGCTGTTCGGGTAGAGCTGGCCTTCAGGCCAGCGTCTAAGCTCTCCCCTAAAAACTTCTCAGCCGGCTTCAGCCGGCGATAAACGTTGTGGAAGACATTACTGATCGCTCTGCGGCAGCAGATTGTGGTTCAGCGCGAACAATGCCAGCTCCAGCCGGTTGCCCACGCCAATCTTGTTGAAGATGTTCGTCAGGTGCCGCTTCACGGTTTCTTCGCTGATCCCGAAGGTCTCGGCGATGTGCTTGTTGGTTGAGCCTTCGGTAATCAGCCCGACCACCTCAAGCTCGCGCGCGGTGAGACCGAAGGTCTTGCGCGGCGGCGGCGCGGTTTGCGCGGTGAGATCGCGCAGCACCTGCACCAGGTTCTGCACCGGACGCCCTTCCAGCCAGTACTGGCCCTGCATGACGGCGCGAATGCAGGCGGAAAGATGCGCAACGACCGCGTCCTTCAGCATCACGCCGCGGGCGCCCAGTTGCAGCGCCTCCAGGATCTGCCGCTTGTCGATCTGCCCGGTGAGGACGATGGTTCGCGTCTCCACGTCATGGTCGGTCAGCTCGCGCAGCGCGTCCAGCCCGGGCATCTTGGGCATGGCCAGGTCCAGCAGCAGAATGTCGGGCCGCAAGGTCCGGACCATGTGCAAGGCCTCGACGCCGTCTTTGGCCTCAGCCACCAGCTTGATGTTGGAGTCGGCCTGCAGCATGTTGCGCAAGCCAATTCGGACTACCGGATGATCATCAGCAATCAGGACTCGAATCGGTGTCGTCGCCATCTTGTTTCCCCATGTTCGAGGGATGGTCTTCTTCTAATCTAGGCCGCGGAACCTGCGTCGGGCAGGACGTTAGCTCCGACCTCCTGCGACAGATGGGCTTCCACCGTCTTCAGCGCGGCCGTTGCCCGTTCCAGCTCGGGCGCTGCCGCCACTAGGTCGGAGTCGCGTCCCATCTGCTCGAGTCTGGCGCAAGCACTCGATAATTCGCGCGCGCCGATCATCATGCTGCTGCCTTTCAGGTAATGCGCGCGTTCGCGCACCTGTCCGGCATCGGCGTGGCTCAGCGCTTCCCCGATTTGCGCAAGCGCGTTGCGCGCCTCGGAGAGGTACTCGCGGCACAATTCGATGAGCGTATCGGGATGGTTCGCGGTCGCCTGCCGCAAACGGTCAAAAATCTCCCTGGCTAAGACGGGTTCGCTCACTTGCCCTTCAGCCGATCATCTCATGTGGCGCGGTTACAACATAGGTAATCCTTCGCGGCCTCGGCGTCAAGCGAGAGTTCCGGGAGGTAGTGGCTCAGGTTGAAGTCTGAGCGGTGAAAGGGCACAGCTTCAGCCGTATCAAAAGCGGTGGAAGGGCACGGCTTCAGCCGTACCGAAAGGACGACAATGGGACACGGCTTTAGCCCCGGTTGCCGGGGCTAAAGCCGCCATTAATGGCCTGAGATTTTCGCCGGACTGAACTCCGGCTCTTCCACCGCTACAACTCCCAAACTGCACACTACCCTCCGGGAAGATAACGATCTCAAGCGAGCCCGCGGTACAGTCGCGCGATTCGTCCGGCTGCGAGCATGCGGCCATTCGCGCCGCGAATGCATCCGGCCGCCTGCCGCCACAATCCAATCTCCGGTCGTGCTTTGCCGTAGAATTTCACCGAGGAGAACGTCATGGCCGCTAAGATTCCCGAGAACTTTCTCGACCTCTTTCAGAAGAAGGCCTTTGGCAGTTTGAGCACGCTTATGCCGGACGGCAGCCCGCAAACCAATCCCGTGTGGGTCGATTTTCAAGACGGCGAAGTTTGGGTGAACACCGCTGTCGGCCGGCTGAAGGACAAGAACATGAAGCGCGACCCGCGCGTCTCGGTCGCGCTCATCGATCCCGACAATCCCTATCGCTTCCTGGAAATTCGCGGCAAGATCCGCGAGGCGACGCAGAATGGCGCCGCCCAGCATATCGATAAGATGGCCAAGAAATATCTGGACAAGGACAAATACCCCTTCGCGCAGCCCGGCGAGCAGCGGATCGTTTACAAGATCGTCCCGGAACACATCCACACCATGGGATAGGGCCCGGCAGGCAATCGTGAAGACAGTGGCCCGTGGTACTCTATCCGCTCTGCGGCCGTCTTCAGCAGCAGAAGCTTGGGAAACCGGCCGGGGTTGCGACAACATCTAAGCTGTCTGGCAACCCTGCTCTCTCTTCTCTTGCACTGAGCGGCCAAATCCTGCGAGTACCGAGACGGAAATGTCTGTTCCCGGGGATGTCAGCAACAATGCACCAGGCGCCGCTGCTGCTGCTCCCACCACGAAAACCGTCCCGTACGCTGAAGACGACCTGAGACAGGCCGTTATGCCCGGGGAAGGCGAGATGGCCCGCCTGATGCGTGCGCACGACTGGTCGCGCACGCCCTTGGGGCCGGTGGCCAGTTGGCCGCAAAGTCTGCGCACTGCCGTCAGCCTCATCCTGCACTCGCAGCACCCCATGTGGATCGGGTGGACGCCGCAAGCCTATTTTCTTTACAACGATCCTTACATCGAGGTGCTCAGCCGGGCCAAACATCCCTGGGCGCTGGGACGGCCCGCCGCCGAAGTCTGGTCGGAGATCTGGGATGTTTGCGGCCCTCTGGCCGATAAGGTCTTTCAGCAGGGCGAACCCTCGTTCTTAAGCGACGTGCGTCTGTTCATGAACCGCGGAGACTACCTGCAGGAAACCTACTACTCGTTTTCCTACAGCCCAATCCTCGATGAATCGGGAAAAGTTGGCGGCCTGTTCTGTCCCTCGACGGAGATCACCTCGAATGTGCTGAACGCCCGCCGGCTTCGCACGCTCTCGGAACTTTCGGCCTCGGCGTTCATCGAACGGAGCGTCGAGAGCGCATGCGCTTCTGCGGTGCGCACCCTGGCCAAGAACCCTGACGATATTCCGTTCGCGCTGCTCTACCGCTTTGCCGCCGACGGCCGCAGCATGCGGCTACAAGCGCAGACCGGGATCTCCGGCGATCGTTGGCAGTCGGCCATGCCAGTACTCCAGCCAAATAGCTGGGAAGGCGCCGCGTTTCATCCGCCGCAGATCGTTCCCGTAGCGCACAGCGATTCCCTGCCCCGAGGTCCGGCCCAGCAGCCGATCACCCACGCCATCGTGCTGCCGGTACGATCGCGTGCCGACGAACGCGCCACCGGCCTCCTGGTGGCGGGCATCAATCCCACATGCAAACTCGACCGCGACTACCGCACCTTCTACGACTTGGTGGCGGACCACGTGGCCACAGCGATAGCCAATGCCACGGCTTATGAGGAGGAAAGCAAACGGGCGCAGGCCCTGGCCGAAGTAGACCGCGCCAAGACGCTGTTCTTCAGCAACGTGAGCCACGAGTTTCGTACTCCGCTCACGCTCATGCTCGGACCCATCGAATCCGCCCTGGCCCGCGAGAACTCGGCTGAAGAACGGCGCGATTTCGAGTTGCTGCACCGCAACGCTCTGCGCCTGTTGAAGCTGGTCAATGCCCTGCTGGACTTTTCGCGAATCGAAGCCGGCCGCATGCAGGCCCACTACCGGCCGGTGGACCTGGCAGGCCTGACGGGCGATCTGGCGAGCGTCTTCGGTTCCACTGCCGAACAGGCTGGCCTGCAATTACGGGTGGAGTGCCCGCCGCTCTCCCAGCCGGTGTACGTTGATCGCGACATGTGGGAGAAGATCGTCCTCAACCTGCTCTCTAATGCCTTCAAGTCGACCTTCGAAGGCGAGATCGCAGTCAAACTAAGGGAGATCGACGGGACGGCGGAGCTGGCAATCAGCGACACCGGCACCGGAATCCCGGAGGACGAGATTCCGCACCTGTTCGAGCGCTTCCGCCGCATCGAAGGGGCGCGGCGGCGCACCAACGAAGGCAGCGGGATCGGCCTCGCGCTGGTGCACGAACTGGTATCGATGCACGGCGGCACCATCGCTGTCGAAAGTACGCTCCAGGCCGGCACCACGTTTCGCGTTCGCCTGCCACTGGGCAACGCGCATCTGCCGGCCGATCGCATTACCGAGTCCGTATCGCCGGATGTACCGAGCAGCGCCGCCGCGTACGCGCAGGAAGCTTCGAGCTGGTTGCCCGGTGCTCAGGATGCCGCGCTGGCGGTGGACGTGAGCCGGGAACCGGTAGCTGAGCTTACCGCTCCTGAAGCCGTCAATCGCGCCGGCACCGTATTGCTGGTTGACGATAGCCGCGATATGCGCGAGTACGTGCGACGCCTGCTCTCGCAGCGTTTTCGTGTGCGCACGGCAGACAATGGCAAGGTCGCTTTACAGATGGCCTGCGCCGTACCGCCCGACCTGGTGCTGACGGACGTGATGATGCCGGTAATGAACGGCTTCCAACTTCTGGCGGCTCTGCGCAGTCACACCAGTACCAGCCACATCCCGGTCATCATGCTGTCGGCGCGGGCCGGCGAGGAGTCGCGCGTGGAGGGATTGCAGGCCGGTGCCGACGACTACCTGGTGAAGCCGTTCACCGCCCGTGAACTGCTCGCCCGTGTCGAATCCCACATCAGGATGGCTGCCTTCCGCCGCGAAGCCATAGGACGCGAATTTGAACTGCGGCAGGCCGTGCAACAGGAGCGCAATCGGGCCGCCGAGACCCTGGAACACATTAGCGATGGCTTCTGGATGTACGACTCGGAATGGCGTACCAAGTACATGAATCCGGCCGCCGAAGCCATGTCGCGGCGCCCACGCGCCGAGCAGGTCGGACGCGTCGTCTGGGAACTGTTTCCCGAAGCCCTGGACACAGACTTGCATTCCCACTTCCTTCAGGCCATGGCCGAGCGCAAGAGTGTTGAGTTCGAGTATCTCTATGAGCCCTGGCGCCGGTGGTTCCGCTATCGCATCCATCCCACTCCGGACGGTGGAGTGGCCGTGTACGCGCGCGACTCAACCGACGCTCGCCTCACTGAGGAGGCGCTCCGCCGCGCTGAGCAGTTGAGCGCCGCCGGAAAGCTGGCAGCCAGCATCTCGCATGAGATCAATAACCCGCTCGAGGCGGTCACGAATCTGTTGTACCTCGTGCGGCAGTCGCCTGAGCTGTTGGAGGAGACGCGAAATTATCTCGAGATCGCCGATGCGGAGTTGCAACGGCTGTCGCATATCGCACGCACCAGCCTGAAGTTCTACCGGCAATCCAGCTCGCCCTCGCTGGTTTCGGTGAAGGACCTGGTGGAATCGGTGCTGATTGTGTACCGGGCGCGCCTCACCCGCTCGGCAATTAATGTTAAGCGGGACTACACCGAAGCCCCGCGCCTGCGCTGCTTTCCGGGAGAGTTACAGCAGGTCTTCACTAACCTGATCGCTAATGCGCTCGACGCGCTCCCCGACGGGGGGAGTCTGCTGGTTTCGGTACGGCCTCGGCGCGGCGGTGCCGGGCGCCAGGAGCAGGGCGTACGCGTGACCATCATGGACTCCGGACGGGGCATGGACGCGCGCACCAAGTTGCGCTTGTTTGAGCCTTTCTTCACCACCAAAGCCGAGACCGGCACCGGCCTGGGGCTCTGGGTCAGCAAAGGCATCGTGGACAAACATCGCGGAACCATCAAGGTGCTGACCTTGCCCGGCCGGGGAACGGCAGTCTCCGTCTTCTTCCCTTACGAAGGTCTGGACGAGGCAAACGCCGCATAGCCGGCAGTCAATGCCCATCCTCAATAGTGAAACTTGTATCGCAGCTGCACGCCGATGAAGCGCGGGTCGGCCCAGTGGGTGCCGCCAAACGTGTTGCTGTTGTCGAGCTGATATATGCTGTTGCCGATATTCGTGCTCACCAGCCGTACCAGCAGGTTCTCTCCCAAGTACTTCCCTATCGAGATATCCACCGTCTCGTATGCCGGCAGATGGCTGGGACCGTCGCCGTTCAGGAAGCCCGATCCGTAGTTGAAGGTGACCGCGGCGAAGCTGCGCCACGGCAGATCGCCTTCCATGCCGGCGGAGAGCGTGTTGCGCTGATCGTGGTCGAGAAAGAACAGACCCTCACCCGGAGGAGAGAAATCGGTGAGCCCTCCGGTTACTGCGCCCGCGCCTTGCGCCGTCTGGTTGGAATAAACCAGGTGCGCGTGATAATGGCTGAGCAGCAGCGGCGAACGCAGCGACGTTTCGAATCCCTCGATGCGCGCTCCCTGAATGGTCAGCGGCAGAAAGATGTTGGAGTTGCCCAGCGCATCGTGGTCGAAGAAGTTGTGCGCCGTGGTGTGGAAATACGTCTCCGTCAATGCCCAGCCGCGCAATGGAATGGTCAAGCCGTATTCCTGCTGAATGTCGCGCTCTCCCTTGAGCGGCAGGAATGCGAACCCCTGGGTTGACGCAAACTGCAGCAACGGCCCGGAAACGGTATCCAGCGGCGGCGGCTGGTAGAAGTACGAATAGGCCGCCCGCAGCACCCATTGCAACTTCGGCAGTTGAATGGCTACACCGGTGCGCGGCTCGGCCGCGTTCTCGTTCAGATTGCCGGCGAAATGCGTGAGCCGCATGCCCCCGGTCAAGGTAAGCCATGACGTCGCTTTGAACTGGTCTTCCAGGAACAGGGCCTCCAGGTTGCCTTTGGGACGCACCCGCTGGCTGAACTGATCGCCCGAGCCGTCATTCGCAATCACCGAGAAAAAGCCGTTGTCCTGCTGCGCGAAGGCGTAGATGCCGGCGCGGGCGTTGTTGCGCTTGTCGATAGCGGCCAGCGTGATCTGCCCGCCTTCGTAGTTCGACGCGTGATTGTCGGTGGCACTGGGCACGTCGTTCGGGCCGCCTTCATAGGCGGCGCGATTGAAGTGATAGAACGGCGAAATCGTCAGCATCAGCCGGGGCGAGTAAGTGTGCGCCCAGGTGAAGACGCCGAAGATGTCCCGCTCGCGTTCGCGATCGTCGATGCCGGCGGCCTGCTGCTCCGGCGTGTTGGGCACCTGGAAGTAGTCCAGCCGCAGCCCGGCATCGAAGCGCAGCTGGTCTACCGAGTTCGGGTTGTAGAGCAGCGATGTGAAACCGCCGCCGCCTTGCGCCTGATCGTGCAGGTTGGCGGGCGTGGGCGGCTCCAGGCCGAACTCGGTGCTGTTGCCGCTGCCGCTTACGTAGTAGGCGAACTTGGAGGTGTGGTCCCCGAAGCTGAGCCAGTCGTCGGTCTGGTTGTAGTTGCCGTATCCCGCGATGAACTCCGCTTCGCGATTGCGCTCGAAGCCGCTGTTGGGCTCAATGTCAAAGAGGCCGTAGGTGCGGTCGCCGTATTCGGCGGAGTAGCTGCCGGTCTCCGCCTGCAGATACGAAACGTCGCGCGGATTGAACTGCGGGCCGAGGTTCGATGCGATGTTGGTGTTGGGCAGCGGCACGCCATCGATCGCCCAAGTGACCTGATGACCGCCGCGTACATGTAGCTGGTCGTGCAGTACGTAGGCGCCGGGCACAAACTCGGTGATCATCTTCAGGCTGCTGCTGGAGTTCACGCCGGCGTAGTCGAAGATCTGCCGCTGCGAGATGAGCTGGTCGCGGCGCGGAGAATCCGGGTTCAGGTCTTCCGGCGATGCGTTCACCGTGACTTCTTGCTTCGCCACCGCCAACGCCAGCTGGTAGTGCAGCACCGGCGCCGATCCGGAAACCACGTTGAGCACCTGCGACTGCGGCGCGAATCCCGCCGCCTGCACCGTGATGCTGTACTTCCCGAGCGGCACCGCGGAGAACGAGAACTCGCCTGAGCCGCTGGTCTTTGCCTCCCGCTTGTAGCCCGAATCGGCAGCCGCGAGCGTAACCAGAGCGCCGTCCACGGGATGATGCTGCGGATCATGTACCACTCCGCGTACATCGCCGAACACCGACGCCATAGCCGGCGCGATCGCCCCCACCAGGAGGAGCAGACAAACTGCAGTTGCTCGGAACGGCCTCTTCTGAATCCACATGAAGCCTCCCCGCACCAGGAATGCGGCACCAGCCCGAGACGCTCCAGGATCGGAAACGCCTTTGGCTTACCGGAAATCGGAACGTCCGGTCGCAATCCGTTCGGTCAATGTCGCTTTGCGACTGTCGTTGGAGCTTTGCAGGCGAGGCTCAGAGTGAGCCGACTGCAATCGCACATCTGCGGAATGGCTACGTGAGGAGGAGAGGCGGACCGCGTCCGGAGACGTTCGCGACCGGTTGCCGCGCGGCGCCGCAGGATTGCGGCCCCAGCGGAAGCGCTTGAACGATGCGCAGAAACGCGGGCTGCGCTGAGCCCGCCAATGCCGTGTTGGGCTGCGAGACCAGCGCCGTCCCGTGCTGGTAAGGACAACTCGCCGCAGCGGACTGAAAGCCGTCGCGCGCCACACGCGTGCAGTGATGGTTGCCATTCAGGCGGCAGCACGCAGGCAGCCCGGACGCCGCCGACAACAGTGGCCCGCAGCATCCTGCGACCCAAAGCACGAGCAGCAAGCTGGCGAGCACCCGGCGCATAAGCAGGACGATTGTACTAGGTCTGCAGCCGCTGTGCGGTCGTCGCCGGCACTGGGCTCATCCGGCCATGAGAGCTGCAGTTCACGCCCGCGGGCGATTACAATCGAGCTTCGGCCCCACCACTTACTACGGGAGAGATCGTGCGCATCGTCATCGTCCTCTTCGCCGTGCTCGGCATCATCGCGTCAACCCTCGCGCTCAAGGTCCACTACGACGATCCCGGCAAAGAACCGTGCAGCATCAACGACAAGTGGGATTGCGGCGTCGTCAACCATAGCCCGTACGCGGTGATGCACGGCGTGCCGGTGGCAGCCATCGGCATCGCAGGCTATCTGCTCATCGCGGTCCTCGCGCTGATGCGCCTGCGCCTGCCGCTGTTGGTTGCCGTGCTGATCGGCCTCGGATTCGCGCTCTACCTGACCAACATCGAAGCGCACGTGCTCGAAGTCTACTGCCTCTACTGCGTGATCTCGCAGGGCATCATCGCAATCCTGACGCTGCTTGCGCTCATCTGGATTGGCGTG
>DASRGM010000175.1:0-18239 GCA_035651035.1 Terriglobales bacterium | reverse complement strand
AGAAGGGTTGTCTTTCCGATGCCCACAGCCTTAGCGACCTCCAACGTGGAGCGGGAGCGAGCCATTGGCGATAACGTATATCGGTATTTATGGGAGATGTCAAGGAGAAGTTGTCGGCGCAGCAAGGCCAAGTGCTAAAATATTAGTGTTCCACAACTTTGGTCACAGTGTCGGGTTACCGCTATTCTCCTGTTGACTTTGGACGAGAAGCGGTTATGCTTTGGGCCAACAAGCGTGCTCCACTAACGGCTGCAAAAGTGTGACGAAACGACCATCCCACGAACGATCGGAGCGCATCTATGAACGCAGGTACCCGAATGAAACGCAGCGGCGCCGTCCGGAAGGTTGAATCAGATGAGCACGACCGGAGCAATCCGTTTTGTGCCACCCACCCCGAGCTTTCTCGTCATACAATCTCGCACGCTAAGGACGATTCCGATGAAAGCAACAGCAGTGCATTTCATCGAGTGCCAGAGTCCGGAATACGCGGTCGCGTTCGCGCAACTCACGTCCTAGTCTCCAAGAGAAAGTGAGCAAGTGTCACTTTCCGCGGACGCATTTTTCCTCGACAATCCGCCCGCATTTCTGCAGCAAGGAGACATCGCCGCCGACGTTCCCCTTGTGACGCTCCCCTCGTCAGAGAGATTGGTGCTGGTGCGCTCAAGCCACTTTCGCTTGCCGCTCGACCACCTTAAGCCTGGGGAAGCGGCGCTTGTAGATGAGCGCGCTCTTAGCGATGCGTATGAGATTGAGAATGAATACACCGTTGTGTCGGTTCAGCGAGGATATGCGATGCTTGCTACTCCCACTTGCGACCTCGATGACGACCAAGAAGATGCCATTTGGACGGCATGGCCCATCAGCCCGGTTGAGGGCTCCGGTCTCGACATCGGAAATTTAAAGGCCGGGAAATACGCCAACTTCTATTTACTCCCCGAGCATGAGCACCTTGGGGGAGCGACATTCATCTCTGTAACGGATCTGCGACCTGTTAGGCCGCAGCAGTTCCAGCTAAAAAATCGCGTCGCCAGCATCACCAGAGAAGCGCAGGACGAGATAGCGAGAAAGTTCACGCGTGCCCAGGGGCGCTCATGGGGATACCGGGAAGGAGAGACAATACAGCCGCTAGGAAGGTATGAGACGGGCGAGTTTCGATGCGCACAATGCAATGTCTACGATGTCGCGGTTTCGCATGTGACACTGAAGGCCGGGGACACCGCCCCTGAATGTCCTAATTGCCAAAAGATTGGTAAGGCAGCTCAGTGGTACCCGCTCACCAAACACCGCAAGTCATAAGTGGGCGCATAGTTGCTGCAGGCACAGCTGAACCCCTTTCCTGGGTTCGTGGCCAGACGGCAACGCGCATTCGTCAAAAGCGACCACGGCTCACGCTGCACGAGACCCACGCCAGCAGCGCGACCAGCGCCGCGCAGATACGGTTACTTATTGCACAGTGCCGTCCCCACGAGCTTCCCCACGAAACGCAGCCATTCTCCGCGCAAGATGCTCCATTGTGGTGCAATGGGCACGAGAGAGCAGAACGAGCGCGGGCCGTCAGCGAGCCCGCATAAATACTGGCTGGAATCGCTATTGCTGCTCATCTCTGCCGTGTCCTGAATCGCTGGCGGGGTATCCTGTCACGGCAGAGGCCGCGGGTTCGAGTCCCGTCGACCCCGCCATTCTCCTCAGTAACTTGCGAGGGGGATGGCCCCCAAAATCGAGATCGCACACGAAAATGCGCCTGAAGTCAGTGGACTAGTTCTTCGGGGACGCGTTACTGTGATAAGGCGGTTCTACGTAAGTAGTCAGAAGCACCACGACGTTGTTCCCGCCGAAGCAACGAACTGACCAGTTGCCGCCGCTGGTGGTGGATTGCTGTCTGAGGAGCAACCCAGACCTTCAAGTGAGAGTGTTTCGTTACCGGCCTTGAATCTCCAGAAGCGGTACGAGCATGATCCTGTGCCTTCGATACCCGTTGTGCCATGCAGTAATTCGGTGTCCGGTTTCTGTGTTAGAGGATGTCCTGCCTTCCATTCTCTGAATCGCGGACTCCCGTCCGTTCCGAGATCAACGATGATTCGATTCGCGTCTGCCTTGCACGTGAACTCCACGCGCCCCACAGCAGTTGAATCTGTGCTACCGCCAGGTACGTTGATTGCTTCGATTGCGTATCCCTGATCGGTGACGGTTACCCAAACATCACCGCGACCGTACATGAATCGTGCCGCATTGCAATCGGACGCGTCGATCTGCTCGACCGCAATAGCTTCCCGCAGTGCTGGGGTGAAGATGTCTGCAAATCGGCCTTGTAACGATGCAGCATCTTTGATGTAGTACGTTCCACGCGCATCGTTGACACGCAGGGGATACCTCACCATCAGTGCAGCTTTGCCAGCATCCGATTGTTCCATAGCTGCCTTGAACTCGCGATTGAACGATGCGAAAGCACAGGTCTTTTCGCTGCCTACTTGTTGGGCGAGCGACGCACAAGGAACCATCATCAGGGCAGTTACTAATGCGGCGGACAACGCTTTAAAGGTCAACACTTCACATCCAATCAGAGCCGAATGTCCGTGATTACTTGCTGTGAACAGCATTATCGTAAGTTTGCGCCGTTTGTTCGCCTACCGCAACACCGATTACACCGCGGATCGCCCTGTTGGCGAGGTATTCCGAATCGTAGGAAAGCCAGCAGAACGGCATCGAAGCAGTGACGCCATCATCCGGCCGTATTCCTGACCTATCCTACGATGTGGGATGGTGCGACTGTCACGGCAGAGGCCGCGGGTTCGAGTCCCGTCGACCCCGCCATCATTCCAGAAGACACTTACGGAATGGTGGCTTGAAGATCCCTATCCACCATCTAATCCACAAAACTTCATTGCACCGCTCCTGAAGGCGGCTCTCGACTGCACCGGCTCCTGAAGACGGATCTTGGCGCGCTGGACCGCTTCGGCGTCACCAGCGAATGCAGTGCAGCTTGTCGACCCGAAGGATAATGCTCCACCGCCATGAGCCAACTGCCGGCGAATTCCGTCACTCTAACCCTGCAGAGGATATTTCATAATGGCAGATCAGAACGATATCGTTAAAGATGTGGTACAGGTGCTTCATGACGGACAGAAGGGCTTCTCCGACCTGGCCGAGCATCTCAAAGACCCGCAGGTGAAAGCGTATTTCCTGAAGGAATCGCAGACCCGCGCACAATATGCGTCCGAGCTGGAATCGGCAGCCGGTCTGAAGCGGGAAGACAGCGGCACGGCGGCTGGGGCAATGCATCGGGCCTGGGGCGACCTCAAAGGCAAGATGGGCGGCGGTGACCACACGCTGCTGGAAACCGCAGAGCAGGGCGAAGACGCCGCCAAGAAGGCGTACGAAGACGCGCTGCAGAAGCAGGAGCTTACCGGAAACGTCCGCCAGCTTCTGGAGAAGCAGCAGACTCATATTCGCCAGTCCCACGACCAGGTGAGGGCATACCGGGACAGCAAGAAAGCAGCTTAAGCGAATCCCCTATCGAGCGAAGGCCGCGAGCGAATCGCGGCCCTTTTCTTATATCTCTAATGCTCTTTCCGTAGCGGCTCACGCCTACTTATTGCTCAGCGCTTCCACACCCGGCAGCTTCTTGCCTTCCAGGAACTCCAGCGAGGCGCCCCCTCCGGTGGAGATGTGCGTGATGCGGTCGGCCACGCCTGCCGCCTTCACCGCGGCCACGCTGTCGCCGCCGCCAATGATGGAAACCGCAGCGCCATTTTCTGCGACTGCCTCCGCCACCTTCTTCGTTCCCTTGGCGAAGGCCTCGATCTCGAAGACGCCCATGGGCCCGTTCCATACGATGGTGCGCGCATTGGCGATTTCGTCGGTGAACAGCTCGACCGTCTTCGGCCCGATGTCGAGCGCCATCATCTCCGGCGGAATCGTCTCGCCCTCGCCGATCTGCCGCGGACGCGCCCCGGCCTCCAGCCGTTCGGCCACAACGTGATCGACCGGGAGCAGGAATCTGACATTGTGGGACTTGGCGTCGGCCAGCGTCTGCTTCGCCAAATCGACTTTGTCGGCCTCCAGCAGCGATTTGCCGATCTCCTGGCCCTGCGCCTTTAGGAAGGTGTAAGCCATGCCGCCGCCTATGATCAAGGTATCGACCTTGTCCATCAGGTTGCGGATGACACCGATCTTATCGCTGACCTTGGCGCCGCCCAGGATGGCGACAAACGGCTTCTGGGGATGGGTGAGTGCCTTGCCGAGGTATTCCAGTTCCTTCTCCATCAGCAGGCCGGCGGCGTTCTTCTCGACAAAGTGGGTGATGCCCTCGGTGGAGGCGTGGGCGCGATGCGCCGATCCGAAGGCGTCGTTCACGTAGTAGTCGCACAGACGGCCCAGCTGCCGGGCGAAGTTCGGGTCGTTGCCCTCTTCTTCGGGATGAAAGCGCAGGTTCTCCAGCAGCAGAGACTGGCCGCGCTCCAGCCGCTCCGACATTTCTTCGGCCTGCACGCCGATGCAGTCGGGTGAAAAGCCGACGTTTTCGCCGCGCCGCAGGACCTCATCCAGCAGAATGCGCAGCCGCTCGGCCACCGGCTTGAGGCTCATCTTGCCGTTCGGCTTGCCCTTTGGACGTCCCAGGTGCGAAGCGAGAATCAGCCGCGCCCCGTGACGCAGCGCATACTCGATGGTGGGCAGCGTCTCGCGAATGCGGGTGTCGTCCATCACCCGGCCATCGTCGAGCGGCACGTTGAAGTCGACGCGCATGAAGACGCGCTTATTGTTCAGCGGAAGGTCGCGGATGCTTAGCTTGGACATGGTGGTTAGTGGTCAGCGGCTAGTGGCCAGCCGACGAGTGCGTTCTTGCTGCAACGATTTTCCACGCTATGAGATCCCGGTAACGCTTGACTTGCATCTTGCCCTCGCTGTTTGGTCGTCAGCGGTGTAGTGGCTCAATGCAGCCTTAGCTGACCACTGACCACTAGCCACTGGCAACTAGCTACAGCCCTTTCTTGCCCAGATAGTGAATCAGGTCCCTCACGCGGCACGAGTATCCCCATTCGTTGTCGTACCAGGCGATGACCTTCACGCAGTTGCCATTCACCACGCGCGTCATGGGAGCGTCCACAATCGAGGAGCGGTCGTCGCCGCGATAGTCCATCGATACCAACTCCGCCGTCTCGTAACCCAGGTAGCCCTTCAGCGGCCCCGACTCCGATGCCGCCTTCAAGGCGTTGTTCACCTCTTCCGCGCTGGTCTTCTTTTCGACGAAGGCGACCAGGTCCACGACTGAAACGTTGGGCGTCGGCACGCGCATGGCGAAGCCGTCGAGCTTGCCCTTCAGATCGGGGATCACCAGATAAATCGCCTTCGCCGCTCCGGTCGATGTCGGAATCATCGAGAGCGCGGCAGCGCGGGCGCGGCGCAGGTCCTTGTGCGGGAAGTCGAGGATGACCTGATCGTTGGTATAGGAGTGAATAGTGGTCATAGTCCCGCTGACGATCTTGAAATTGTCGTTGACGACCTTAGCCACCGGCGCCAGGCAATTCGTAGTGCACGACGCATTGGAGATCACGTGGTGCTTGGCCGGATCGTACTGGCTTTCGTTGACGCCCAGGACGATGGTGATGTCCTCGTCGGTCGCGGGCGCCGAGATGATGACCTTCTTCACTGGCCCGCGCAAGTGCTGCCGCGCCTGCTCTCCCTTCGTGAACTTGCCGGTCGACTCGATGACTACCTGCGCCCCCACCGAGGCCCAGTCCAGCTTTGCCGGATCTTTTTCGGCGAACACCTTGATGCTTTTGCCATCCACCTGAATGTTATCGGCGCCGGCCGTGATCTTGTTCCGCAGATTGCCGAGGATGGAATCGTACTTCAGCAGATGCGCCAGGGTTTTGGGGTCGGTGAGATCGTTGACCGCAACGAATTCCAGATCGCTGTCGTGCAGGGCGGTGCGGAGAATATTGCGCCCGATCCGTCCAAAACCGTTAATGCCAACTTTGATTGCCATCATGACCTCTTCTAAAGATTCGAGTGAAGCCGCTGCAACATCGGTGCTGCCCTGCGGCCAAAGTTGGAACCGGACGCAAGATAAAAAATCCTAGCACCCACCCGGGAGCCAGGCAATGACGAGAATCACAAACATTGCCGGCGGACTGGCACCAAAGCGGAACTAGCCAGTGACACACCTTGCGTTGCCCCCAGCGACCTGCGCGTGTTACAAGAGCAGCATGCGTAGATGGACACGCGACCGTAACCGGTGGCGCAAGAAACAGCCGGAGAAGTCGGCGCAGGAGAGCCCGGCGCCTTTGCAACCCAGGTTTCCCGATCGGCCGTCGGGCAACGAGGCGGAAGCCGTAGAAGATCGTCAGCCTGATTTTGAAGCCCAGCCGGACGAGGCCGAGCTGCAGGAATCGCAACCCGAGACGGAAGCGCCCGCGCAGCCGGGCCAGGCGCAGCCGCAGCGGCGCGATCGCAATCGGCGTCGCGGACGTCGTGGGCGCGGCGGGCGTCCACAGGGCGCGGCGCCTGCTCCCATGCTGCCCAGCCCGGGCGGTCCCACCGGCGAGGCAGCCGAAGCCGAAGCGCCCAGGAAACAAGCAGTGCCGCAAGCTGCCTCCGAAGCGGCCAAGCAGCCGAAGGGCGCGGTGGTCCTCTCCATCGGGCTTCCCGGCTCCGGCAAGAGCACCTGGTTCAAGCGCCACAACATTCTTCCGCTCTCCAGCGACATGGTGCGCATCCTGCTGTTCGACGACGTCACCGAGCAGCGCTATCAGGACCTGGTCTTCTCCACCCTGCGATCGATGCTGCGAGCGCGGCTGCTGGCGCGCCGCCCCTCGAACTATCTGGACGCCACCAACCTCTCGCCCCATGAGCGCCGCAGCTGGATCAAGCTGGCGCACGACTTCGGTTATGAGGTCCACGCCGTCTTCTTCGACGTGCCGCCCGAGGTTTGCATCGAGCGCAACCGCCGGCGCGAGCGCAACGTGCCCGAGGACATAATGCAGCGCATGGCCAGCAAGCTGCGCCCGCCAAAGTTTGAAGAAGGCTTTGCCAAGATCACGGTTGTGCGTCTGAAGAAGCGGGACGGCGATGTGCCCCACAACGCGCCTCGCCAGGAATTGCCGATCGAGCCGGATGAGGGCGAGCCGCCGGAGGTTGTGGACGCGGAGTACTAGGCTTCAGACGTGATTGAGCGCGCGTCGCCGGCGTGCAGACGCCGGTTTTTTGTTCCCGAGAATAGGCCGGGAGCGCCTACGACGCCAGGCTTGACTGCACCCCGTTGAACGCGTTCACGCACTCCATGATTTCCGCGTCGCTCAGCATGTGGTCCGACTCTTTGGCGCGCCGGTAGATGCGCTCCACCAGTTCCTCATTGACGGCGATGCCGCGGCGTTCCAGCCAGAACTGCACATTCGACTTGCCGCTCATCGGACCCACCTCAATCACCTGCTCCATGCCAAAGTAATGCGAGGGCACGCCGGAGTAGATGCTGTTGGCCAGCATCAGATCGTTCTTGCGATAGGCCTTGATGACGGCCGCCGCATGCACGCCGGTCCCGGTGCGGAAGGCATCGTCGCCCACCACCGGATAATTCTTCGGGATGGGAATACCCGTCGCCTTGGAGACCGCCTCGCAGTATTCCTTCAGCCGGGTCAGGTCCTGGCTCTTCCATGGCTCGATGCCGAGCAGCTTCAGGTTCACCAGCATCTGGTCCATCTGCGTGTTGCCCACGCGCTCGCCTATGCCGCACGCCGTCGCGTGGACCACCTCGGCGCCGGCCACCAGCGCGGCGATGGAATTCGCCACCGCCAGGCCGCGATCGCAATGCCCGTGCCACTCCACGCGAATGTTCTCACCCGAAGGCTTCACCACTTCACTGATCACGAACTGCATCAGCGCCACCACTCCCATCGGCGTGGCGTGGCCTGTGGTATCGCAGATGACGATCGCCTTCGCCCCGCAGCCAATCGCCGTCGAGTACAGCCGCTTGATGGTCTCGGGATCGCAGCGCGTCGTGTCCTCGGTCACGTACATCACCTCGAGCCCCAGCGAGCGAGCGAATTTCACCGCATCTTCCGTGGTCCGCAGCAAGAAGTCGTCCGACCAGTCTTCGGTGTAGCGGCGGATGGGGCTCGATCCAATAAAGGTCGCTGCCTCAATCGGCACGCCCGTGCTTTGGACAATTTCCGCGATCGGCCGGATATCGTTCTGATGGGTGCGAGCGGCGCAGTTGGGCTTAATCTTCAGCTTTGCGCTGCCAATCTCGCGCGCCAGCGCTTCAACATGGGCACGGGCGCGAGGGCCGGCGCCGGGAAGCCCGATATCGAGCATGTTGATCCCGACGGCTTCCATCAGATGAAGAATCTCGATCTTCTCCTGGATGGAAGGATCGCGCACCGACGGCGACTGCAAGCCGTCGCGCAGCGACTCGTCATTCAGCATCACGCGCCCGGCTGGAGTTATCGACCGCGCGAAGATCGTGTTCCAGTCATATATCAGTTCGGAAATATTTGCCGTCACTGGATCCTCACCCTTCTTGCAGGCTTTGCGAGATACACGCCCCCATCCTGATGGCAGTATCGCCCGTCGCAGGCGATTCCCGCAATATATGGCGGTAGTCCGCGAAATAACTGCCCTTACTCAGTTTGCCGGCCAACTGCTCACGGCAGAGCACATCTAACGAAGGGTGCGCTGGTTGCACGGCATTCATATTTGTTCGGCCGGATCGGGGCGATGCTAACTACTGAAGGTAAGGAGCAGGTTCCGCAGGACTCGCACGAAAAGACTCAACAACCGGAGAGCAGCCCGGTTCCCTGGATCAGAAAATATCTTGACCTGGCCGACCTGCTTATCAAGCGCTGCAGGTACCAGGGCCGGCATGGGAGTCGCCGGACCGCGGATTCGCCCGCCACTTTAGAGGCGGTTCGAGCGGCGAAGGAGCGCAAAGGCGCTTAACGCTCCCTTCAGTCTAGCTCCCCAATTGCGCGCAAACATCAGGTCGGCAAAGCCGCCCATGTCGCGCAGATACTGCTTGCCATAGCCGAACCACCACGGCTTCGCAGTGCGCGGCAACAGGTCTACATCCACATACTTCACCTGGACCATCTCCTGTAATCCCAGCTCGCCGTGGGTCCGGCCCACGCCGCTCTGCCTGAAGCCTCCGTGCGGGGCCTCGGCGATGCCGAAGCAGGAGATCATATCGTTCAGCATCACCGTGCCGGCCTTGATTTGCGCGGCCATGGCTTCGCCGCGCCGGCGGTTAGCGGTCCACACGCTCGCCGCCAGCCCGAAATCGCTGTCGTTGGCCAGCGGCACCGCCTCTTCGTCGCTATCGAAGGCCGCCACCGGCAGCACCGGCCCGAAGGTTTCCTGCTGCATGATGCGCATGTCATTCGTCACATCTGCCAGCAGCGTGGGCGCATAGAAGTTCGGCCCCAGCTCGGCCAGCCGACGTCCCCCGGCGACCAGCCGCGCCCCGCGCAGCACCGCATCGCGCACTTGTTCGTCGACAATCCGCAGCTGGCGTTCGTGGATCATCGGCCCGATCTCGACCTCCGAGCCAATCCCATTGCCCACGCGCAGCCTGGCCATCTTCTCGCTGCACTTCTGCAGGAATGGCTCATAGAGGCTGCGATGCACATAGCAGCGCTCGACGGAAAGGCACGTCTGCCCGGCGTTCATGAACGCGCCCCACATGGCGCCGCTGGCGGCGATCTCCAGGTCGGCGTCGTCGAGCACGATCATCGGGTCCTTACCGCCCAGCTCCAGCACCACGGGCAGCAGCCGCCGCGCCGCCGCTTCGCCCACGCGCTTGCCCGTCGCAACACTGCCGGTAAAGATCAGCTTGTCGATGTTTGACTCGATGAGCGCAGCGCCTACCGGCCCCTCGCCCACGATCACCTGCATCAGCGCGGGATCGAGACCGGCCTCGAGCAACAGGCGCCGCAGCTCCAGCGCGATCAGCGGAGTCAACTCCGACGGCTTCAGTACCACCGCGTTGCCGGTTACCAGCGCTCCCAGCGATTCGACCGCCGGAATCGAGAAGGGATAATTCCAGGGCGCGATGATGCCGAGGACGCCATAAGGCTGGCGCAGCAGCTTGCCGCGTTTGGTCTTCATCGCCAGATTGGCGTGCGGCAGGGGCTGCTCGCGAAGAAAACGATGCGCGTTAGCCATGCAGAACTGCGCCGCGTCGAGCACTACCACGACTTCAGTGGCCAGCGCTTCGGCCACCGGCTTGCCGGCTTCGCGGCAAATCAGCGTCGCGACATGCTCGCGCTGCTGGTTGAGGAGTTGCTGGAATTTGCGCAAGACCGTGATGCGCTCACGGACCGGCGTGGCTTGCCACCGCGGCTGGGCCTCCTGGGCGAGCGCCACCGCGCTATGCACGTCATCGGCGGTCGCGCAGGCGAGTTCTCCAAGCACTTCGCCGGTCGCCGGATTGGTGCTGACAATGGTGCCGGTGCCCGCCGCTTGCGCTTGGCTCGTCATATCAGTATTCGACGCTGACCAGATACAGGCCGCAAGCGGCTGCCGTAGCTCCGGCGGCGCTGCGATTGCGGGCTTCCAGGATGGCGGGCACCTCCGCGATCTTCAGCGAACCTTTGCCCACCAGAAGAAATGTTCCGATCAGGTTTCGCACCATGTGGTGCAAAAAGCCGTCTCCGCGCACAGTGTAGATCAACTCGTCTTTGGTGCGCACCCACTGTGAGGAATGAATCGTGCGCACATTTCCCATTTTGCTCAGGCGGGACGGCTCCTCGTTTTGCGCGCTTTCTCCGGCGGCGGCCGCCATGCGGGCGCTGCGATCGGGATCGGAGGCGGCAAACGAGGTGAAATCGTGGGTGCCGACGATGTGCTCGGAGGCGCGCATCAGCGCCTCTTCGTTCATGGGATAGGGATCGTGAAGCACATAGCGCGCCAGGAATGGCGGACAAATATCGCCGCGGTAGATGCGGTAGCGATAGGTCTTCGCCTTGGCGGAATGCCGCGCGTGAAAGCCGGCGGGGACCGCCTGCGCGGAAAGCACGCGCACCGCCGGCGGCAGCACGTCGTTCAACGCAATCACCAGATTGCGTTCCGGCATGGGATTGTTCAGCTCGAACGAGGCTACCTGGCCAAGCGCATGAACGCCCGCGTCCGTGCGTCCGGAACCCTGCGGCAGCACATCTTCGCCGCTCAGCCGCTTCAGGCAATCGGCCAGCGTGCCCTGCACGGTGCGCAATCCCGGCTGCACTTGCCAGCCAAAAAATTCCGCGCCGTCATAGGCCAGCGTTAGTTTGAGATTTCGCGCCACAGGTCCTCAGTTCGGCAGTTGGCAGTTGGCAGTTGGCATTTAGCATTTGGCAATCGGCAATCGGCAATCGGGACTCGGCATTCTCGGTATCGGGCATTTGGCATCTCGGGTAGAGCGGCGCTTGAGCGCCGCGTCCCGCCAATCCCTTTTTCAAAGAGCCCGCTTCAGCGGGCGACACCCTGCCGTCGGCTGAAGCCGACTCGTTTGATCAATGGCTGCGGGACGCGGGCCTGAAGGCCCGCTCTACCAGCCGTACGGAACAGAGCGGCTAAATGCGACCGCGATGCGCGATCGAGCCGCGCAGCCGAGCGATGTCCCGCCTCTCGCATGAGATCGAGGCGCGGAGCGCCGGCTGCGGTGTTAGCCCCGGTCGCAAGACCGGGGTGGTTCGCCGATGAATACCTACAGGCCGCGGAGCGGCCAGCCTGTTCTCCGGCCGTGCTCGCGCGATCCCCGTATTCCGTAATGCTGGCGGGCCGCTACGCGGCCACGGCAACTTTTTTCGCCGCCCACCCCGGGCTTGCGCCCGGGGCTGACACCGCAGTCGCTGCTCCGCAGCTCGGTGTTCGGCATCGTTGAAGACTGACCCCGTCAAAACGAATCCTCCGAAATCCCCGAGCCGAGTGGCGAGTGCCGAATGCCAGGTGCCGGGCGCCGAATCCGCATGTCGCGTCGAGCGGCGAAGGCCGAATGCAAAAAGCCAACCACCATCCACCAACCACTGACCACCAACCACTGACCATTAACCGTCAACCCCCGCTCTGTTAAGCAGTGTAAAGCTATGTAAAGCGGCGATTTGTGGCCTCAGAGTCTCAGATATACTAACGTTCTGCAACTGACGCGCTCGAGTTCGCTGTCCGTCCTGCCACGACGATACCCGGCGTTGGAACCCCGGCCAACTGTCCTGAAAACTACATCCTATTGGAGCCCAGCGCCGCAAAAGCTTATAGAACTGTCTGTCCGGAGAAGGATCAGAATGTACATTTCTAGTTGCAAGTCCAACCGAGCTTCGCTGTCGAACTTATTTTGCCTGCTCTTATTTATCCTGATCGGCACATTCGCTGTGGCGCAGGACACGGGGACCGCGCAGGACAGCCCGCCCGCGTCGCCGCCGCAGCAGTCGCAGACCACGCCGGCTCCAACGTTATTGACGCCGTTGCCGCAGGCGCCGGGGCCGCAGCACAATGCACACCCCTATTCGCAGCAGGACTTCACGCGCGGCAAGCGGCAGTGGCCCAATCCCTTCGTCATCTACACGCCGCGAACCCTCGCCCCGGTCGATGTCAGCAACTCACCCCGTGTAGGCACGATTTTTCGCGACGGCAAGATTTACCTGTCGATCGATGACGCCATCGCCCTCGCCCTCGAGAACAACCTCGATATCGGCATTCAGCGCTTCAATCTCTCCATCGCCGATACCGACCTGCTGCGCACCTCATCGGGCGCGAGCGCGCTTGGCGTCAATGCCGGACTGCTGCAAGGCACTCCCGGCGGCACCACCGGAACTACCTCGGCTGGAGGCACCGGCACCTCGACCACGGGAACGACCGGCAGCGGAGTCGGCGGCACTTCGATCGGCAGCGGTGGCGCGGGTGCCGGCGCCGCCGGGCTGGTCACCTCCACCCAGGGCGAAGGCCCGCCCATCGACAGCTTCGATCCTGCGATCACCGGCACGCTCAGCTTCGAGCGCGCCCGCATCCCGGAATCCAACACCATTGTTACCGGCACCAACGAACTCAGCGAAAACATAACGACCGGCAACTTCCTGTACACCCAGGGCTTCCCGACGGGCACCCTGATGACCGTGGGTTTCGACAATACGCGCAACGCTTCCAGCGCGCTGTTTAATACCCTGAATCCGAACCTGAATACCAACTTTCGCTTCCAGGTGCGTCAACATCTTCTCCAGGGATTCGGCTTCGATCCCAACCTGCGCTTCATCCGTATCGCGCGCAATAACCGGCAGATCACCGACGTAACCTTTCGCAACCAGGTCATCACCACCGTGTCGCAGATCGAAAACATCTATTGGGACCTGGTGAACGCCTATGAAAATGTCACCGTGCAGCAGCGCGCCCTCGACCTGGCCAACAAGACGCTCTCCGACAACCAGAAGCAGGTAGCGCAGGGGACGCTGGCGCCGCTGACCGTAGTGCAGTCGCAAAGCGCAGTGGCCACCGCCAAACAAAACCTGAGCGCCGCGCAGGTGAGTCTGCAACTGCAGCAGTTGCTGATGAAGAATGCCATCACCCGCAACATGGCCGATCCCGTGCTCGCGGTCGCGCCGGTAATCCCTACCGACACGCTCAATACCACCGAGGAATATAAAGTAGGGCCGGTCGACGAGTTGATTGCGCAGGCGCTGCAGCAACGTCCCGAAATCGCCAGCTCCCGCCTGACCTTGGCAAATGCCCAGGTGACGCGCAAATCGATCCGCAATAATCTTCTTCCCGCCCTGGACTTGTACGCCTTCTACGGGGCCTCGGCGCTGGCCGGACCGCTCAATCCCTTGTGCACGGATCCGACGCGCTGCGCCGCTCCAGGTTTTCCCACCGGCTATGGCTCCGGATTCGCAAACCTGTTCAATAGCACCTCGCCCGATAAAGGCATCGGCGTCAACCTGACCATTCCTCTGCGCGATCGCCAGGTGCAGGCCGACCAGTTGCGCTCCGACCTGGAGTACCGGCAGGCGCAGATGAGCCTGCAGCAGACCGAGAACCTGATCATGCTGCAAGTTCGCCAGGCCGAGTTCGCGCTGGAGCAGAATTGGGGGGCGTTGCAAGCCGCAATCTCCGCCCGCGACTATGCTGCCGAGGCGCTCGATGCCGAGCAGAAGAAGCTGGTCATGGGCGCCTCTACCGGGACGCTCGTGTTGCAGGCTTCCAGCAACATGACGCAAGCCGAGTCGAACGTGCTGGCGGCGGCGACCAACTACGAAAAATCCAAGGTGCAGCTCGATTTGTCTACCGCCGAGACCTTGACCAAGCTGGGCATCAATATCAACGACGCCGAGGCGGCGCAGGTAAAGCATGAACCGCAGGTGACCGGCGTGGCTCCGGCGAACCAGCCGAACCAGCTCACCACCCCTCACCTGGTGCCGCTTGGACCGGGCGGGCCGGGTCCCACGATGGCGCCGCAACCGGGAACGCCGCCACAGAATCCGCCGGGGCCGCCGCAGAATGCGCCGCCCGCGCCGCAACCGTAATCGCAACCCGACCGGGCGGAGGACTCGCGGCAATTACAGCCTGATGTACCACAATGTGGTACACGCAGACGCGGCGCCTTAGTTACTGCGCGAAAGTCTTAAGGCCAGCCCAGGTAGCTGAGCGCGAGAACGTTACGCGTTCAGCCGCCAGGATTGTTCTGCGTAGAACATTTTCGGTAATCGCCATAAGGGGCACCGAAGTAGGTGGACCGAGGCCGGAGGGGCCAAGTGCAGCGCGCCGCTCGTTTGCCCTTCTCGCTCCTCTCGCCGACGTATTACCATGGAACATCCCCATGGGACCAAGTCCTCCAGCGCGCCTGCCGGTTGAAGAGGCGAGAATGCCAAGCGAGTCCCAAAGCTCGCGCTCAGCGCAGCAGCAGGTCGCACGCACCGCCCGGCTTCATCCGGTGGAAAAAGCGTTCGCCTGGTTTCGCGCTAACTCCGGCCGCCTCGAAGACACCCAGCTCGAGGTCACCTCGATCGCAGCGCCGCCCTGGGGTGAAACCGCCCGCAGCGACTGGCTCGCAGCGCGCTTCTCCGAACTCAAGCTCGACGACGTTCATCGCGACGAACTCGGCAACGTCTTCGGCATTCGTCCGGGCACCGATTCCAGCGCGCCGTTCATCGCGCTTAGCGCTCACATCGATACAGTCTTCCCCGCCGACACGGCGATCACGGTGCGGCGCGACGGCAGCAAGCTTTACGGTCCCGGCGTCTCCGACAATGCTTCCGGCATCACCGCGCTCCTGGCCATTGCGGGGGCCATGCAGGCAATCGGCATCGGTAACATCGCGCCCATTCTCTTCATCGGCAATGTCGGCGAAGAGGGCGAGGGCGACTTGCGCGGCATCCGTCACATCTATCGGCAGCCACGCTGGTCGGCCACCATCGCATCGCTCATCGTGATCGACGGCGCCGGCACCGATACCATCATCGCCGAAGGCCTGGGCAGCCGCCGTTATGAGATCACGATGCGCGGGCATGGCGGCCATTCCTGGAGCGACTTCGGCGTCGCCAATCCTATCGTCGCGCTGGCGCGAGTCATCGACCGCTTCACCCGCACCCCGGTGCCGGTTTCGCCCAAGACCACCTTCAACATCGGCATCATCAGCGGCGGAACGTCGGTGAACTCGATTCCCGAGTCGGCGACCATGCGCGTGGATACTCGCTCGGCTTCGGTGGACGAACTCGATCGCCTGGAGCGCGCCCTGCACGAGGCCGTCGATCATGCGATCCCGGAAGTCACCGGCCGTAAGAAGCAGGAATTGCTCACCGCCGAGGTGCGCGTGATCGGCAATCGTCCCGCGGCGGACCTGCCCGCGGATTCGCCTTTGCTGCGCATGGTGCGCGCGGTCGACGCCGAACTGGGCAACACCGCCCGCATCCAGCGCGCCTCAACCGATGCGAATGTTCCGCTTTCGCTGGGACGGCAAGCCATCGCCATCGGCTCCGGCGGCTCCGGCGGCGGCGCGCATACCATTCATGAGTGGTACGACCCGGCGGGCCGCGACCTGGGCCTGAAGCGCATTCTGCTGCTTACCCTGGCGCTGGCGGGAGTGGCGGAACAATGAGCTTGCATCGTGCTGGCCGTACCGACAGGCGCTAAGAACGGGCTTCTGCCCCGGAGGGCATCGGGCTTTCGACATGAAGGCAATCTTGCTATCGCTTCTCCTTTCGATGAGTGTCACCGCGAATTCGACCGCCGCAGCAGAAAAACCCCCATTGCACACCGTCTACTTCATCAACGGCAACGTCTACACCAATCTCTACGCTCCAGCCAAGGCGCCGCACCCGCGCGCCATCGCGGTGCGCGAAGGCCGCATCGTCGCCGTGGGCTCCAACGAAGAGGTCCTGCAGATGAAGCGCGGGCAAGATGAGGTCATCGATCTCGGCGGACACTTCGTGATGCCCGGCTTCAACGACGCGCACGTGCATCTCGCCACCGGCGGTCTTGAACTGCTGGAGGTTGACCTGGTCGGCGCGAAGTCATTGGCTGACATGCAGCAACGCATCGCCGAACATGCCAAGACGGTGCCCGGTCGCGAGTGGCTCATCGGTCGCGGCTGGGACCACACGCTCTGGCCTGGGCAGAAGCTCCCCACGCGCCAGGACATCGACAGCGTGACCGGCAATCATCCGGCGGTCTTCGTGCGCATTGACGGCCACATCGCCGTCGCCAATACCGCGGCCCTGAAGGCGGCGGGAATCTTCAGCAAGGTGCCGGACCCGCACGGCGGCCAGGTCGATCGCGAGGCCAACGGCGAAGCCACAGGAATCGTTCGCGAGACGGCGAAGGACCTCATCTTGTCGAAGGTTCCCAAGCCATCGCTGGCAATGCGGCGGCACGGCATCGAACTGGCGCTGGCCAACGCTGCGCGCTCGGGCATCACCTCGCTTCAGGACTACTCCGAATGGGAAGACTTCCTGGTTTATGAGGAGATGGAGAAGCAGGGCAAGCTGACGGTGCGCATCAGCGAATGGCTGCCGTTCAATGAGCCGATGGAGTTGCTCGACAACCACCGTGCTCACCATCCCGCCGACGATCCCATGCTGCACACGGCGATGCTGAAAGGCTTCATGGACGGCTCCCTGGGCTCACGCACGGCCGCGCTCAACGCGCCTTATTCCGACGATCCCGGCAACAAAGGCCTGCCGCAATACGAGCAGGCCACGCTCAACAAGATGGCGGTCGAGCGCTCGACTGCGGCATTTCAACTGGGCTTTCATGCCATCGGCGATGCCGCGGTGCAGATGGCGCTGGATGCCTTCGCCGAGGTGGACCGCGACGCGCGCGAGAACCATCGCGAGCATGACTTCCGCTTTCGCATCGAGCACGACCAGGTCATCGACGCCAATCAGTTCGACCAGTTCAGCCGGCTGCGCGTCATCGCCTCGGTCCAGCCCTGCCATCTGCTGACCGACATGAACTGGGTCGTGCAGCGCATTGGGCCGCAGCGCGCCAAGCTGTCGTATCCGTGGGCCAGCTTCCTGAAGCACGGCATCCCGCTCGCCTTTGGGACGGATTATCCCGTCGAGCCGATCAATCCGTTTCGCGGCCTCTATGCCGCCGTGACCCGCAAGAATGAAGCGGGAACGAAGGAGTTCTTTCCCGAGCAGAAGATCAGCATGGAGCAGGCGATTGCCGCCTACACCACCGGCTCGGCCTATGCTCAATATGCCGAGAAGGACAAAGGCACGCTGGCCCTGGGCATGCTTGCCGACTTCGTCGTGCTCGATCGCGACATCACCAAGGTCGCGCCCGCCGACATCCTGAAGACGCAGGTGCTGCGAACCGTAGTTGGCGGCAAGACGGTGTATGAGAAGACGAAGTAAGGCGGCGGGCGGGCTTCGAAGATGCTGCGAGTTTAAAAGAGTAGACTCGCGGCCGTGACTCGTGCGCTTCGATTTCGTAAGATCGGTTTTGCCTCGCATCAGGGCGCGACTTCAGTCGCGCCGAAACAGCGCAAATATTTTTTGAATTTCCAGCCGGCTTTAGCCGACGGCATGAGCGGTGTCGCCGGCTAAAGCCGGCTCTGAAAGACGATAGCGGACGCTTGCGGCACGACTGAAGTCGTGCCCTGACACGAACCACCCGGCGCCGGCGTTTTGCAGCTGGTTGGTCGTGCACCACCCACTCCACATTTTCTGGGCAACCCGGGATAACTGATTCGCCCCGTCGAGTTCACTCCACAAACATGCAGTCGCCGTAGGAGTAAAAGCGATAGCGCTCGCTGACGGCGTGCTCGTAGGCGTGCAGCA
>DASRGM010000174.1:0-22786 GCA_035651035.1 Terriglobales bacterium | reverse complement strand
TCTGATGAACGCGATGAGATCGTACGCACCCTTCGAGAGACGAAGGGCCGGGTCGCCGGTTCCAATGGCGCAGCAGTCCGCCTGGGCCTCAAACGCACCACCCTGATCTCGCGCATGAAGAAGCTGGGGATCGATCCACGGGCGATTGCCTGAAGGCCGATTTCACGCCTCGATCTTCCAGGTTCCAGCGTCAGTGTCGAGTTCAACTCCCATCCCTGTCATCGACATTCTTCGACAATTGTCGATGACAGTTTCGACACTCTTCGACATATCTCGCTGACCATTTTTCACTCCTCCCATGAGATTCAGTGATTTGCGCAAACGCCGGGCGCGATCGCGTCTGGCAGGCGTCGTGCACTTGTGTCCGGCGAAAGTCGGGACCCATTGTTCAAGATTTCCATCATCGAAGGCCGCTTGCAGCGACGCTTGGTCCTGGAAGGCAAGCTGATCGCGCCGTGGACCGCCGAAGTCGAGAGCGCCTTCAAAACCGCGGGCGAGCAGTTGGATGGCCGCAAGCTGGTCATCGATCTCAGGAATGTGACGCTCATCAGCCTGGATGGCGAGAACACGCTTTCCGCATTGATGAAAGAGGGCGCGAAATTTGCCTGCGCGGATGTGCTCACGAAACATGTGCTGCGGCGGCTGGCGCGAAGAAATCGTTGTCGCCCGTGAGCCGTATCGGTGCGATGCGCGAAACGCAACCGCAAACAATTTGTGAGTGTCGATTTCAACCAGTTCAAACGTCGTTATTGCAGAGCGGGAGGTAGAGATGGCCAGCGCAGCAAAAATCGTACAACAGGATTCCGCAACTCACGCCGTAGGCAAGGATTTCTGCCGGATCTTCGAACAGGACATGGACCGCTTGTACTTGCTCTCGTTGCTGCTGACGGCGGAGCACGGCAGGGCTGAGCGATGTTTTGCCGAAGGTCTGCAGGACTCGGCCCACAGCCCGGGAGTGTTCAGGGAGTGGGCGCATTCGTGGGCCCGACGGATGATCGTGCAAAACGCAATCCAGATCGTGCGGCCGCAGCCGGCGCCGAGCAGTGCGTCCAATCGTGCGACTGGCCATGGCACAGAACGCCCCGAAATCGCGGCGGTACTGGCGCTGCCGGCATTCGAGCGCTTCGTCTTCGTGATGTCGGTGCTGGAACGCTACTCCGACAAGGAATGCGCCCTGTTGCTGGACTCGACGCGTGGCGAGGTGGTGGAGGCGCGATTTCGCGCATTGCAGGCAATCGCCGCCGCTGCCGAGTCTCATCGCAGTGCCGCCTGTTCGGGCGAGCGCGTGCCGCAAGAGGTTGCCGGGCTGGCGATGAAGGTTGAGTCGGTCCCTCTGTTGGCCACGTTGCCGTAATAACAACTTTTTCAGAACGAGTTAAGAACGAGGGTTGGGAAATGTATTCGGCGGAAAAAATCGCAGTACTTCGCAAACGATTCTTTGCGTTTGCGGCGTTGGCAGCGCTGTTAGCGAGCTCTGCCTGCAGCAGGAATAAGGTGCAGGCTGCGCCGGCCATGCCGCCGCCGCTGGTCACGGTAGCGAAAGCCACCTCACAAAACGTGCCGAGATACCTCGACGAGATCGGCAAGAACATGGCATTCGAGTCCGTCACCGTGACCCCGCAGGTTGGTGGGCGCATCGTCGAGCGGCATTTTCAGGATGGCGAAAACCTGAGCAAGGGACAGTTGTTGTTTGTCATCGACCCGCGGCCCTATCAGGCACAGCGCGATTCCGCGCAGGCGACTCTGGCCCAGGCGAAAGCGGCGCTTGACCTGGCGAAGATGCAGTTCGCCCGTGACGAGTCGATCATCGAAAGCAGGGCCATCTCAAAGCAAGACTACGACACCAAGAAGAACACGGTGGATGTCGACCAAGCCCAAGTGGAAGCGGCGCAGGCAGCGCTGGAAACCGCCAAACTGAATCTCGAGTACTGCTACATTCACTCGCCTATTGATGGTCGAGCGGGCGCGCGCCTGGTGGACGTAGGCAACGTCGTTCAGGCCAACTCCACGTCGTTGCTGTCCATCCAGCGGCTCAATCCCATCTATGCGAACTTCACGGTCACGGAGAGCGATCTGCCGGATGTGCAGAAACAGATGGCGCACGGTGAGTTGAAGGCCGCGGTCCGTCTGCCGTCCGAGCCGGAGAATGCGGCGCGGATCGGACGCATCGAGTTCCTCGACAATGCCGTGCAGAACGGCACCGGCACCGTGAACCTGCGCGCCACCTTGAGCAACCCGGATCGCCACTTCTGGCCCGGCCAATTCGTCGATGTGAAGCTGCTGCTGGCGACCGACAAGGGCGCGGTGCTGATCCCAAACCAGGCGGCGCAGATCAGCCAGCGCGGGCCGTTCGTTTACGTCGTCAAACCGGACTCGACCGCCGAGCTGCGGCCAGTGGTGCTGGGACAGCGCCAGGGCGATCAAGTCGTGGTGACCCAGGGCGTCGCGCCAAACGAGTCCGTGGTCGTTACCGGTCAACTTCTGGTTCGCCCAGGCGGCAAGGTGCGCGTTGACGGAGGTCCATCGGCGGCACCGGCCTCGAATGCCAACAGCAAGACCCATGGAGCGGGAGCGCAGTCGTGAATCTCTCCGAACTTTTCATTCGTCGTCCTGTGATGACGGTCGCGCTCAGCGTCTCCGTCATTCTCTTCGGGCTGGTGGCCTACTTTCAGCTGCCGGTGAGCGATCTGCCGGCCGTGGATTATCCCGTCATCCAGGTGCAGGTGAACTATCCCGGCGCGACTCCGGAGACGATGGCGAACAACGTCGCCACGCCGCTGGAGCGCCAGTTCATGCAGATTCCCGGCCTCGAGTTGGTGACCTCCAACAACACGCAAGGACACACCAACTTCGTATTGCAGTTCGATTTGTCGAAGAGTCTGGACGGGGCTGCGACGGACGTGCAGGCGGCGATCACGCGCGCTTCGGGACAGCTTCCTGTCGATCTGCCCAGCCCGCCAACGTTTACCAAGACGAACCCGAACGATCAACCGATTATGTACCTGGTGCTGGTCAGCGACACGGAGACGGAAGGCCAGCTCTATGACTACGCCAACACGCAAGTCGGCGAGCGGCTCAGCATTTTGCCCGGCGTCAGCCAGGTTGCGGTGTATGGCACGCAGTCCGCGATTCGCATCAAGGCCGATCCCTCGAAGATGGCGGTGCGCAACATCACTGTGGAAGACCTGACGAATGCAATCAAGAACGGCACCAGCTACACCGGCGCCGGCCAGTTCGATGGAGCGCATCGCACCTTCCTGATTCAGCCGCAAGGCCAGCTGACGACGGCGGAACAGTATGACGATCTGATCGTGGGACAGAGCAACGGCGCGCCGGTGTACCTGAAGGATGTTGCCGCCGCCAAGCAGGGTGTGCAGGACGAGCGCATCGCCTTGAGCTTCTGGGCGCGCGGCTACCCCAAGCCCAGCGCTACCGTTGTTGTTGGCGTGTACCGTCGTGCTGGCGCCAATGCGGTCGCCGTTTCAAAATCGGTGCGCGATTTGCTTCCCAGCATTCAGACGCAGCTCCCCAGCTCCGTCTTGCTGGTGACGGCATACGATCGCTCTAACACGATTGTCGGCAGCATCAAGGACGTTCAGGTCACGCTTTACATTGCGTTCGCGCTGGTGGTCGGGGTGATCTTCATCTTCCTTGGCCGCGCCACCGACACGCTGATTCCCGCCGTCGCATTGCCGCTTTCGCTGCTGCTTACGTTCATCTCCATGAAGCTGCTGGGCTACAGCCTGGACAACCTGTCGCTGATGGCCTTGACCCTTGCCATCGGCTTCCTGGTCGACGACGCGATCGTCTTCTTGGAGAACACCGTGCGCCTGATGGAAACCGGCATGGGTGCATTCGAGGCGTCGCTGGAATCGGCAAAGGAGATCAGCTTCACCATCATTGCCATGACGTTGTCGCTCGCGGCCGTATTCCTTCCGCTGGTGCTGATGAGCGGGCTGATGGGACGCATTTTCCGCGAGTTCTCCATCACCATCGTGATCTCAATTCTGGCCAGCGGCCTGGTTTCGCTGACGCTGACTCCGCTGATGACCTCGCGTCTGCTCGCCCGGCGAGGCGCCGACGCCAAGAAGACCTGGATGGAACGGGCCTTCGGCGCCATCGAGCATCGCGTGCTGAATGTTTATGGCCGCTCGCTGTGGTTTTTCCTGCGGAATCGCTGGATTTCTGCTGTGACCTGGGTGGTCTGCCTGGTTGGAACCGGCTTCTTCTTCTACATCGTCCCGAAGGCGTTTCTGCCGGTGGGCGACAGTTCGTTAGTTCGTGGCGTGATGGTGGCGCAGGAAGGCTCGTCACCAGCGCAGATGCATGCCTATCAGCACGAGGCCGAGAAGATCATACAAGCAAATCCCGCTGTTCGCAGTACCTTCACGTTGAGCGGCAATGCGACCTATCTTGGATCAAATCAGATCCTGCTGTTCGTGCTGCTGAAGCCTCCATCCCAGCGACCGCCAATCGACGTAGTCTCGGGACAGCTCATGGGAGGCATTATGAGCACGATCCCCGGGGCGCTGGCGTTCCTGCAGCCGAATCCCACGCTGGAGATCAGCACCGGTGCGACGGCCAACACCCAGGGCCAGTTTGCCTATGCCATGTCTGGCATCGATCCCAATGAGGTGTACGACGCTGCCGGCAAGATGCAGGCGAAGATGCGCGAGTATCCCGGGTTTCTGTTCGTGAACTCGGACCTGTACAATCACACGCCCAATTTGCAGATCGACATCTTGCGCGACCAGGCGAAGCTGTACGGCGTCTCCGAAACCCGCATCCTGTCGCTGCTGCACGACGCTTACTCGCAGAACTACAGCTACCTCATCAAGAAGCCCACCGACCAGTACCAGGTGATTCTCGAGGCCGCAGATGACCTGCGCGCATCGCCGGAGGACTTGAGCAAGCTGTACATCAAGAGCGACGACGGGCAGCGCATGATTCCGCTGAATGCGGTGACCAGCTGGCATCCGGTGATTGGGCCGCAGGCGGTCAACCACATCAACCAGTTCACCAGCGTGACCATGTTCTTCAATCTGAAGCCGGGGTATTCGATCGGACCAGCGACGCAGTACGTCGAAAAAACCGCCAAGGACCTTCTGCCGCCCGGCGTGCAGGGACAGCTGCAGGGCGAAGCCCTGGTGTTTCGCAACACGGTTTCCGATCTCGCACTGTTGATGCTGGTCGCCGTGTTCGTCATGTACGTGATCCTGGCGATTCTCTATGAGAGCTATCTGCACCCGCTCACGGTGCTGTCGTCATTGCCAGTGGCCCTGCTGGGCGGACTGCTGACACTGTGGCTGTTCGGCGCGGAGGCGTCGCTCTACGCCTACATCGGCATGTTCATGCTGATGGGCATCGTGAAGAAGAACGGCATCATGATCGTGGACTTCGCCGAGCAGCGCGTGCGGCAGGGAATTCCCGACGATCAGGCGATCCACGATGCGAGCATGGAGCGCTTCCGCCCCATCATGATGACGACCGCGGCGGCGTTGCTCGGCGCGCTTCCCATTGCGCTGGGATACGGCGCCGATGGATCGTCGCGCCGGCCGCTGGGACTGGTGGTGGTCGGCGGCCTCATCGTCTCCCAGTTCATCACGCTGTTTATCACTCCGGCCATCTACCTTTACCTCGAGGAATTCCAGGAGAAGGTGCTGGACCGGTTCTCGTTCTTCCGCTCCACGCGCGAGCCTGTGCTGGTGGAGGAGCCGATGCTGGCGATGCAGGAAGGACATGGAGACTAAACGGGCCCTGGAGAACCAAGCGGGGATGGAGAACCAAACCGGCCATGGCGATTAAACGGGTAGAGCGGCGCTTTAGCGCCGCGTCATGGGATCACCATTTCAACGTAAGCGGGGCTTCAGCCCGGCGACACGACTTTCGTCGGCTAGCGCCGACGCGGGCCTGAAGGCCCGCTCTACCGGAGACGCGCTCGGTCAATAGGAATTGATCTATGAGACGGAATCAAATTTTTCTTTATCTTGTTCTTCTGCTGGCTATCGCCACGCTGGCCGGTTGCACTGTCGGACCAAACTATAAGCGGCCGGTAGTCGATGTTCCCGGCGCCTATCGCGGTGTCGCGCCCGATGCTTCGGACAAGGACTACCCCCAACCCGATCAGACCAAACCTCAGCAGCAGCCGACCGTCCAGTCGCTGGGCGATGAGAAATGGTGGGAGGTATTCCAGGATCCCACGCTGCAAGGCCTGATTCGCACGGCGCTCAAGAACAACTATGACGTGCGTATCGCCGCCACTCGCGTGCTGCAGGCGCAGGCACAACTCGGCATCACGCACGCCGATCAGTTGCCTTCGCTCGGCGCCGGCGGCACCATCGCCAGCCAGCAGAATCCCAAGATCGGGCCCATCCCTTCCTATGAGCTCACCCAGGGCAACCTGACCGCCTCGGCGGCATGGAACCCGGATTTCTGGGGAAGATATCGCCGCGCCACCGAGTCGGCGCGCGCCACGCTGCTGGCGAACGAGTGGGCGCAGAAAGCAGTGATTTCGAGCCTTGTGGCCAACCTGGCGGATGACTATTTCACGCTGCGACAGCTTGATCTTGAGTTGGAGATCGCTAAGCGCACCTTCGCCTCTCGCAAGCAATCGCTGCAACTTACGCAGACCCTTGAGCAGCACGGCTTCAACTCGCTGCTGGATGTGCGCCAGTCCGAGCAACTGGTCTACACCGCGGCCACCCAGATTCCCGATCTCGAGCGGCAGATCACGCAGGAAGAAAATGCCATCAGCGTCCTGCTGGGCAACAATCCCGGCGACGTCCCCCGCGGTTTGAAGCTCACCGAGCAGCCGCACGCTCCCGAGGTCCCCGCCGGAGTTCCATCGGCGCTGCTGGAGCGCCGGCCGGACATCCGGGAAGCGGAGCAAAACCTGGTCGCTGCCAACGCGCAGATCGGCGTTGCGAAGTCGTTGTACTTTCCGCAAATTTCGCTGACCGGACAAGCGGGCTACGAAAGCCCATCGCTCACCAACCTCTTCACCGGGCCGGCGGGGCTGTGGGACTTGGCGGCAGGCTTCACCCAACCCATCTTCGAGGGCGGGCGGCTCAAGAACAATGTGCGCCTCACCGAAGCTGAGCAACAGCAGATGCTGCTGACTTATCAGCAGACCATACAAGGCGCCTTCCGCGACGTCTCCAACGCGCTGGTGGCCTATCGCAAGGACCGTGAATTCCGAATTCAGCAGCAGAACCTGCTGACTTCGGCACAGGAGGCGGCCCAACTTTCACATCAACGTTTTAATGCCGGCACCACCGATTACCTTGAGGTGCTGACGAACGAAACCAATGCCTTTTCGGCGGAGTTGGGCCTGGCGCAAGCAGAAGGGAATGAGCTCATTGCTCTGGTGCAGCTCTACGAAGCGTTGGGAGGCGGCTGGCAGCAATAACAACGATCTCTTTAGCTCCGGCGTTCGGGCACCGCAGCCGAGTTTGCTGCGCTGGCGTTGAGCGTCAGCGCAGGTTCCGCGGGCTGCTGGGCCAATGGCAGCACGACAACAATCGTAGTGCCGTGCTGCGGTGCGGAATGGGCGCTGATCTTGCCGCCGTAGGCTTCGATCAGCGCTTTTGAAATTGCGAGGCCAAGCCCATACCCGCCTGTTTCCCGGGTTCGCGAGCTGTCGCCTCGATAGAAGCGCTCGAAGATGTGCGGCAGGTCGGCAGCGGAAATACCCGGTCCATCATCCGCGATTTCAACTCGTGCGCGCTCGCCATCGCTGGAAATTCGTACTCTGACGACTCCGCCGACTGGGGTGTAGCGGATCGCATTTTCCAACAAGTTGCCCCAGACCAGACGAAGGTCTTCGGCGTCGGCGCACGCCACCGTCGCGCCATCTCGCGTGATCTCCACGCCGATGCTTCGCTCGCGCGCCAGCGGGGCCAGAATGTCGAGCGCATTCTGGCAGCTGTCTGCGAGATCGATCACCTCCAGCTCGCGATTGGCCGCCGACCCCTGTTCGGCGCGCGCCAGGCGCAACATGGCGTGCAGCAGCTTCTCAAGCCGGTCCATGTCGGCCAGCGCCTGTTCCAATCCAGCGCGGTACTGCTCGACAGTGCGCGGACGCTGTAGCAGCAGCTGCAAAGTCGATTTGAGGATCGCCACCGGAGTTTTCAGCTCATGCGCCGCGTTGGCCACGAAGTCGCGCTGCTGGTTGAAGGCACGCTCCAGGCCATCCAGCATCCGGCGCATAGCATCGGTCAGCGGCGCCAACTCGGTAGTGTTCAGCACCTCAGGGCCGGGCTTCAGCTCCCAGTGAGAGGGCGATACCAGGGCAGCGCCATTGGCGAGCTGGGCCAGCGGCTGCAGCCCCCGACGCATTCCCCAGATTGCGAAGGCCACGCCGAGCAGCAGCAGAATTGCGGTTCCTATGCCGGTGTAGACGCCGGCCATAAGGACTTCGCGATTCACCTGATCGAGCGGCGACGCATAGCGGACGACCAGAATGTCATTCGTGTGTACGTCAGGTTCGCGATCGAAGATCGGCACCTGAAGACGCAGGCCGCGGTAAGCGACCCCGGCAATGTTGAAGTCGCCGTAGCCATTTTTGCCCGCATCATCAAAGGCCGAGGCTCGCGCCCAGTCGGGCGAATTCGCGACGACCGCCCCCGGCAACGTGGTGACCTGATACATGTCCGGATGGTCGCGCTCCAGAGGCGGTGGCACCATGTCGGCTTCGAAGATCAATCGCGGCGGAGTCTCCTCTGAGTAGCGCACCAGCGCAGCGACACTCATGGCGCGCTCCCGCAGGCCATTGTCGAAGGCGCGCCGCAGCAAGCGGTGATTTAGATAGACCGAGCCGCCGACCAGCCCGATGGCGAGCAGCAGTTGCGAGATCACAACCGTTGCAATCAGCCGGCGCTGGATGGAAACCCGGGGCATATCAGTTGCGAAGAATATATCCCTGACCCCGCATTGTGTGTATCAGGCGCGCCTGGGCAGTGTCGTCGAGCTTGCGGCGCAGCCCCGAGATGTATACCTCGATGACATTGCTGAAGCGCTCCCAACTGAAATCATAGAGATGCTCGAGCAGCTCGGTCTTCGACACCACCGCTCCCGCGCGAAAGGCCAGATATTCGAGGACGCGATATTCCATCGCCGTCAGTTCGATCCGCTTGCCGTCGCGCTGCACGCTGCGATCGGCAGTATTAACTTCCAGGTTGCCGACCTTAAGCACAGGAAGGCTTTGTCCCTTGCCGCGCCGGACGAGCGCCTTGCAACGCGCCAGCAGCTCGCCGAGATCGAATGGCTTCAGCACGTAATCGTCTGCTCCGGTATTTAAGAGCGCGACAATCGATTCTTTCTCGTCGCGCGCCGTCAGCACGAGCACCGGGACCGAGGAACTCTGGCGAAGGCGGTGCAGTACGCTGCGGCCATCGAGCTTAGGCAGCATTAAATCCAGGATCACCAGGTCATACTCATTCGACTGCGCCATGAAGAGGCCGTCTTCGCCATCGGACGCGACGTCGACAGCATAGCCGGCGCCCTCGCGCAGACTGCGCGCCACATTTTGCGCCAGTCGCTGCTCGTCTTCGATGACCAGGACCCGCATGTCAACTTGAGTTTACCGCCAATAAAGCTCGGCATCACCGTCGGAAGCTTCTCCGGCTTTCAGCTTCCCTTAAGGTTGAATTTGCGATGCTGGACTCTGGAACGCTGTGTACCGAAGCTGCCAATTCGTGCTGCTGGCTAGTGTGCTGCTTTTGACCGCGCCTTTGCCTGCACAAGTTACGACTGCGCCGCTGCAGGTTCCAGCAAACGCTCCGGAGAAGAACACCAACGTTGCTGGCGCACAAAATTCGAACTCTGCGATTGCGTTGACTCTCGCGGACGCTATCGCCCGCGCTAGAGCCAACAATCCGCAGTTCCAGGCGGCACTGGTGCAGCTGGGTATTGCGCGCGAAGACCGCGTTCAGGCCCGCGCCGCGCTACTCCCCAATGTGGACTACAACAACGGCTACATCTACACGCAGGGAAACGGCACGGCCAGCGGTCGCTTCATCGCCAACAATGGAGTTCATGAATACATCAGCCAGGGGGCGGTCGCGCAGAACCTCGGCCTTGCTCAGTATGCCGAGTACCGGCGAACCGCGGCCGCGCAGGCACTGACGCGCGCCAGGGCCGAGATTGCCGCCCGGGGCTTGATCGTGACCGTTGTGCAGGCGTACTACGGGCTGCAGTCCGCCGACGCGAAACTGGCCGGTACGCGGGCGGCGGCGGATGAGGCACAGCGATTCCTGCAAATCACGCGCGATCTGGAACAGGGCGGCGAGGTCGCGCACTCCGACGTCATCAAGGCGCAAATCCAGGCGCAGGGCGAGCAGCGGTCCTTGCAGGACGTCGCGCTTGCAGTCGAGCAGGCGCGCCTGAACCTGGCCGTTCTCATCTTCCCCAACTTCTCTCAGGACTTCACCCTGGCCGACGCGCTCAGCACCGCGCCGCCGCTCCCGCCCATGACGGACCTCCAGCAGAGCGCCGAGAAAAATAATCCCGAGCTCGCAGCCGCCCTGGCCGCGGTAGGAGTTGCGCATCACGAAGTACAGTTGGCCGAAGCCGCGCGCATACCTACGCTCGCCCTCAATTATTTCTACGGAATCGATGCCAATCGCTTTGCCGTGAACACCGACAACATACGCAACCTGGGATATTCGGCGACCGCGACTTTGAATATTCCGATCTGGCATTGGGGAGCGATCGAGAGCAAGGTGCGGCAAGCGGAGCTGCAGCAGCGGCAGGCAAGAATCGAATTGAGCGCTGCGCAGCGGCAGGCGGTCGCCGATTTGAGGTCGTTCTATGCGGAGGCCGAGACGGCCCGCAACCAGCTGGCAAGCCTGCAAAGCAGCTCCGATCTCGCCACGGAAAGCCTCCGCCTGACCAACTTGCGCTACCGGGCCGGAGAAGCAACTGCCCTTGAAGTTGTGGACGCACAGAACACGTTGACGGCGGCGCGAATCAGCTACAGCGACGGCCTGCTGCGCTATCACGTCGCGCTCGCGAACCTGCAGACCTTAACCGGGAGCTTCTGATCCAGTGAGGCAGCGAATGAGCAACCGTGTGGTGGTCGTCGCGTGTGCCGCGGCGCTGGCGCTTTGCTCCGCGTGCTCGAAGAAGGAAGAGCCTGCCGAGCCCGTCGTGACGGTGCAAACCGCGCCGGTACAGCGTGGAACGATTCAGCAGGTTGTCACCTCTGAAGCGATCTTGTTTCCCATCCAGCAGTCCGCCATCACCCCAAAGATCAGCGCGCCGGTAAAGAAGTTCTACGTCAACCGCGGTGACCGGGTGCACAAGGGACAACTGCTGGCGGTACTGGAGAACCGCGACCTCGAAGCCGCGGCGGTCGACAACCGAGGCTCCTACGAACAGGCGCGGGCAGCGTATGCAATCGAGACATCGTCAGCGCTGCCGGAGGAATGGCAGAAGGCTGAGCTTGACGTCAAGACCTCGAAAGAGGCGCTCGATGCCGAGCAAAAGGTCTTTGACAGCCGGCAACAGCTCTTTCGCGAAGGTGCGCTGGCGCGCAAAGACCTTGACGCCTCGGCCGTGTCGTTGGCGCAGGCCAAGGCCCAGTACCAGATTGCGGAGAAGCACCTGATCGCACTGGAATCGGCAGGTAAGCGCGACCAGCTCAAGGCGGCCAAGGGACAGCTCACCAGCGCGCAGGGCAAGTACGATGGTGCAGCCGCGCAGCTGGCATATAGCGAAATCCGCAGCCCCATCGACGGCGTGGTCACCGACCGACCGAATTATGCGGGCGAGATGCCGGCGCCGGGAGTCCCGCTGCTCACCATCATGGAAACGGCAACCGTGGTGGCGCGAGCGCACATTCCGCAAAGCGAGGCGGCGCTGCTCAAAGCCGGCGATGACGCCACCGTCACCGCGGCCGGCGATATTCACGTCAGCGCGAAGGTAGCGCTTGTCAGCCCGGCGCTTGACCCCAGCAGCACGACGGTTGAGATCTGGGTTGAAGCCGCAAACCCCGACGGACGGCTGCGACCGGGTTCGGCTGTAACCGTTTCCATCGTCGCTCGCACCTTGAAAGATGTCGTGCTAGTGCCCGCATCGGCGCTCTTGAAGAGTCCGGAAGGCGCGAACACGGTCATGATCGTCAGCGATGGCCGCGCTCACCAGGTTGCGGTCGAGACCGGCGTTCATCAGGACGATCGAGTGCAGATCGCTAAGGGACTGTCGGGCGGAGAGACGGTCATCGTCAATGGCGCTTATGGACTGCCCAATAACACGCAAGTGAAAGTCGCCTCATCCAACCAGGAACAGACCGGCGCGGCTCCAGCCAAGGAGAACGAATAAATGTTCTCCCGGCTGCACGGCTGGCTTCGACGGCTGCGCACACCCGCCGGCACGGACGAGCAATACTGGTTCAGCCGATACTCGAAATCCATCATCTTCCTCGTCTTGATTCTGGCGGCCGCGGGTACCTACCTCGCGTTTACGATTCCAATCTCGGTCTTTCCCACCACAGATTTCCCCCGAGTCATCATTGGCGTCGACAACGGCGTCATGCCCATCAACCAGATGATGGTGACGATTACGCGGCCGCTGGAGGAGTCGGTCAACAGCGTTCCGGGCTTGCAGCAGGTGCGCTCGATTACCAGCCGCGGCTCCGCTGAGATCGACCTGTTCTTCGACTGGCACGTCGACATGGTGACCACGCTGCAGCTCGTCGATGCAGCGATTTCACAGGTGCGAGCTGAGTTGCCGGCGACCGCCGTGATCCAGACCCATCGTCTCAGCTTCGCCAGCTTTCCCATCATCGGCTACAGCTTGACCTCCGACACGGTGCCGCAAACCCAGCTGTGGACGCTGGCGAATTACGATCTGAAGCCGCGGCTCAACCGCCTGGACGGCGTGGCCAGCGTCATCGTGCAGGGAGGACAGGAGCCTGAGTTCCACATCACGCCCGATCCGGCAAAGCTGCTCGCGGCCAGCGTTACGGTCAGCGACATTCTCGATGCAGTACGCCGCACCAACCTCATTGATTCGCCGGGACTGCTGCCGGAAAATCACCAGCTCTATCTGACACTGGTCGATGGGCAGGTCACCGATCCGGCGCAACTGGGCAACATCGTCATCAAGACGACCCAGAGCGGCGCCTCGGTCCGTGTCGGCGATGTCGCCCAAGTACAGCCGGGGGTGAAGCCCGTCTATACCATCGTCACCGCAAACGGCAAGCCGGCGGTGCTGCTGAACATCAACCGGCAGCCGCAAAGCAACACCGTGGCCGTGGCGGACGAGGTGCATCGTGAGGTCGATGACATTCGCCGCGAACTTCCTCCCGGCATTCAGATCCAGCCCTTCTACGATCAGTCGGAGATCGTCAGCGAATCCATCAAGAGCGTGCGCGACGCGATTATCATCGGGCTGATTCTGGCGTCGGCGATTATGGTGCTGTTTCTGCGCGACTGGGGCACCTCGGCGGTCGCCGCGCTGGTTATACCGGCTACGGTGGTCGTCACCTTCATCGCGCTCAAACTGCTTGGCGAGAGCTTCAACCTGATGACCCTCGGCGGCCTGGCGGCAGCGGTGGGACTGGTGATCGACGACGCGATCGTGCTCGTCGAGAACGTCGCGCTGCACCGCGAGGCGGGCCAGGGACGGCTCCAGGCGATTCAAAGCGCGCTTTCGGAGATCACGGTCCCTCTGGTCGGCTCAACCATCACGCCCATCGTCGTCTTCCTGCCATTGATTGCGATCACGGGAGTGACGGGCGTATTTTTTCGCGCGCTGGCCATCACGGTGGCAACGTCGCTGCTTACCTCCCTCGGCCTCGCTTTGACGTGGACGCCGACCTTAAGCCAGTACTTCATCCACCAGGCGCACAACGTCGAGAGAGTTGACGCGATGGACGGCATGAGCGAGCAGGAGCGCCTTCTGGCGGCCGAAGAAGCCGGCGTGGGCCCGCGCTTTCGTAAAGTGGTCGATTTCTACGAGCGCTCCTTGCGTTTTGCGTTAGAACGTCCGCGCTGGATCGCACTGTTCGCCGGCGTGCTCATCATCGCGTCGTTCTTCTGTTACAAGGCGCTGGGGACTGATCTGCTGCCCGCCATGGACGAGGGCGGATTTGTGCTTGACTACATCACGCCGCCGGGAACATCGCTGGAGGAGACCAACCGCATGATCGCGCATATCGAGCGCATGATCGGCGCGGTCCCTGAAGTGGAAAGCTATTCGCGGCGTACGGGCCTGCAGCTTGGCCTGGCAGCGGTGACCGAAGCTAACACCGGCGACATCGCTGTCAAGCTGAAGAGCAAGCGCCATCGCGGCGTAGACGACATCATGGAGGAACTGCGCCAGCAGATTAATCAACAGGAGCCGGCGGTCGATGTCGAATTTACACAAGTGCTGCAGGACATGATCGGCGACCTTTCCAACGCCCCTGAGCCAATCCAGATCAAGCTGTTCTCGCCGGATGCGACCTTGCTGCGGACATGGGCGCCGCGCGTTGCCGATGGCATTTCAAAAGTCTCCGGAGTGGTGGACGTCCTGAACGGCATCGACAACACCGTGAGCGGGCCGGCTACGGTTTTCCATGTGAATTCCACAGTAGCTGCGCACGCCGGCTTCACGCCGGACGAAGTTGCTATCGATGCCTCTGCGATCCTCGAGGGCGAGCCGGCAACAACCCCGGTCATCGCCCAGGACATCGCTTACACCATTCGAGTCCGCTATCCCGACACGAATCGCAGCTCTCTGGCCGCGATGAGCAACACGTTGCTGAACAGCGCGAGTGGACACACCGCCACCCTCGGCACCCTGGCGGCGGTCTCGCAGGAGCCGGGACAAACGGAGATCCGCCGCGAGAACCTGCAGCGCGATGTGGCCGTCACCGCGCGATTGGAAGGGCGCGACTTGGGCAGCGCGGTGGCAGCGGTGCAGAAGGTGGTGAACGGCATGCATCTGCCGCCCTCCATTCGCGTGATTTATGGCGGCACTTACGCGGAGCAGCAGCAGTCGTTTCATGATCTGCTCACTGTACTGGTGCTGGCCATCCTGCTGGTATTCGTCGTGCTACTGTTCGAATTTCGTACCATGGCCGCGCCGCTGGCGATCCTGGCCTCAGCCCTGCTCTCGACATCCGGCGTTCTGCTCGCGCTGCTGATCACGAATACGACCTTCAACATCGCTTCATTCATGGGGCTGATCATGGTCATCGGCATCGTCGCCAAGAACGGGATTCTGCTGCTCGATGCCGACTATCGTTTCCGCGCCTCCGGCCTGTCCACGCACGACGCCATGGTGCAGGCGGGCCGCCGCCGTCTGCGTCCGATTGTGATGACGGCCATGGCCGCAATCGCCGGCATGCTGCCGCTGGCCCTCGCTTTAGGCGCGGGTTCGCAGATGCTGCAGCCTCTCGCCATCGCCGTGATTGGCGGCATCTCCATCTCTATGGTGCTCTCGCTGATCATTACTCCCGCGGTCCACTATTACTTGACCAAAGAAAGCGAATAGACACAGCGCCTCCTCGCAGGGCTTCGCCGCCACGCGCAGCTGCATCTAAGACCAGGTAATCGAGATACGCCATGGCGCAGGTTTTTACCGTTTCCCTGCATTAAGTGTCGCTGAAGCCGAACGGTGCCAGGCGGGACTACATGGCGTATCGTCGATCTTCCACCCCAAGGCCCGCAATTTTTCTGTAACCTCGGCTCCCATTGCGCACTCTTTTGACCGGCAGACTATTTATTAGCCTAACCGGCTCCGTAACAACCGCAGAGGCGCCGGCCGTCCTGGCGCGCATAACGGAGGTGCAGAGATGAAAAACGTTTGCGTTTTGGCTTTCCTGGTAGCAGTCACATTGCTCGCCATGGGCTGCCGGGCCTCCCAACCTGGTTCTGCGGAGGAGCAACTTGCCGCGGCCGCAAAGAAGATGACCGTGGGCGGGAAGGACTGGCAGAACCCGAAACCTGACACGCCGGAAGTGGTGAAAACAGGCATGGAACATTTTCAACATCACTGCCAGGTTTGCCATGGACTTGATGGTCACAATACCGGCGTGCCCTTTGCCGCCAAAATGTCTCCGCCGGTAGCCGATCTCGGCGACGCGGACGTCCAGAAATACTCCGATGGGCAGCTCAAATGGATTATCGAGAATGGCATTCGCTTCAGCGGCATGCCGGGATGGAAGGGCATTCTGGAAGACGACGAGATGTGGAGTATGGTGCGGTTCCTGCGGCATTTGCCGGAGAAGGGAAGCCAGGGTAGTCCGGAGATTTACAAGGAAGCGGAGGAGGAGCACCACAACATGGAGAACAACTCCGAGCACGGCGGCGGAGCGGAACAACCGCACCATCATCACTGAAGACAAAATCGCAATCCGCACGTCCCCTTCAGGGGCCGTTCATTCACGCGGCTGCCCTTCAGCAACGCGGTGGAATTCCATTACCCAGTTCGTCTCCCATGTCTTCCCCCCATCGGCGGAAAATGCCTGTTGCCATTTCGCTGAGTGCGCGGTGATGTCGGACCAGATGAAGCGGACAACGATCGGCCGTCCATCGAATGTGTCCTTCGCGAAGAACGTGCCCACCCCGTCGAGGAATTTCCCGACAACGGGCGGATCGAGATGATGTGGGTTGCGGCTGTCAAGCCACCAGATCGACCACGATTTCGTCGCTGGATCAAACGACCGCATCGTCACCGCGCGATAGCTGCCGGCCGGCGCCTGCAGAAAGTTGTCGTCAATATCGCCCTGTCCTCCCAGAACGCGCCAGGTGTGGCACGTGCCCGAGAACGTCTCCCATTCGGAGCTGTGGGCCAAACGGTGCTTCAGCCGGCGATGCTCCACCGTCCAGCTGCCCACCAGAAAATCGAAATCATGCTCCGCTGAAACATTGGACGACTGCGGCTTCTGCGGCAATGATCGCCCTCGGACATTAGGCGTCGAGACGACGCAGACCGCCGCTCCGAAGAAGAGAGGAAGGACAAACCATCGATCCAGACAAATTCGCATAACAAGACTCACTGTAGCGGCGAGCGGGCGGTCGGTTTCAATCGCAAGTGCTCAGGCTTGCGCATCACCGCGGGAAGAACAGCCTCAGGCGCTTTGTCGCGCCAGCCGCTCCAGGTGCGCATCTGCGTGCGGAATGATTCGTAATCCGCCTCGCTTGGCCAGCGTGCCATCCAGAGCAAGAGGCGATCGTGCTCCCGCACGGGAAGTTTCGGAAAGTTGTTCGGCACCTCATCTGTTGCCAGCACGGCGATGGGGTGGACCGCTAGAGAATTCAGATGGGGAAGGATGGTGTGCTCGAAAAAATCTGCGAAGGGCGCAATCTCCACGCCTCCCAGGTAGTAGATCGTGATTCCATAGAGGGCATCCGGGCTGCGGCGGTTCGCCGCTGCGTTGCTGAAGTGGGGCTGCGACGGCAGCGGGCGCAGCAGCAGCACGTTATCGGAATCCACCATGGTCGCGTTGGCTTCTTTCTTGTGCGCAATCCAGGACGGGCTGCTGCCGTAGAAATCCTGCAGCACCTGCGGTCTTGCCTCGATATCCCGAAAGCCACGAATCCATACGAACCTGTCGGGGTCGTCAAGATCGCGAAAGGTGCCGATAATATTGGCCCCCACGGCTTCTTGCGACTCAATGAAATTCTTCTCGAACAGTGAGATCAACGTGTCGCGCCGGCCCCCGTAGAGGGTGTACTGGCGCAACTCGAAGACGGTATCGTCGGCCGGCTTCGCGTCCGCTTCCAGCATCGGTATCGAGGCGATGAGTGACATGGCCGCTGCGCCTTGCATAAAGGAGCGTCGTGTCAAAGCTGAGGCCGGGTGGTCGTTCGCTTGCGTTGTCTTCATGACTGTTCTACGGTAGCGGATAAAAACTGACATCTGTTGTCATATTTGCGGGAGATAATTTTCGGATGCGAGCTGACCGCCTGCTGTCCATCCTGATGAACCTCCAGCTTCGCGTCCGCACCACGGCGTCCGAGCTGGCCGCGCAGCTGGAGGTGTCGGAGCGGACGATTTATCGCGATATCGCGGCGCTGGAGCGCTCCGGAGTTCCCATTGCCACAGAGCGCGGCCGCTCCGGCGGGTTGCGCCTGATCGGCGGCTATCAGACCAGGTTGACCGGACTTTCCCGCGAAGAGGCCGAAGCGCTGCCCTTCGCGGAGATCGGCGTTGCCGCCTCGGCACTGGGCTTCGCGCCTGCCGCGGAGGCCGCGCGGCTGAAGATGTTTGCCGCATTGCCTGCTCGGGAGCGCGACCGCGCCGTCCGCGCCAGCGAACGTTTTCATCTTGACCCTGCGGAGTGGTATCAGCGGGCCGCGACCCCGCCCTGCCTCAGAACGCTCGCCAACGCGGTGTGGGCGGACCAGGCAGTCGCGCTCGACTATGAAAGCTGGCGCGGACGGAAGGTGCACATCGTGGAACCGTTAGGGCTGGTCCTGAAGGCTGGTGCGTGGTACGTCGTGGCGCGCAGTCGCAAGCGGCACGCCATTTATCGCGTCGACAGCATTCACGCCATCCGGATTCTCGCGCAACGCAAGGTGCAGCGGCGCAATTTTCATCTTGCGCGAACCTGGCAACAGGAGGTCTCGCGCTTCGAGGCGAGCTTGCGGCGTACGCGTGCAACCATTCGGGTCAGTGAGGCCGCAATGTCGCGCATCAACCGGCTAGGCGCGGACGCTATGGAGGCCATCCGGGCCTCCGAACCCGATGCCGACGGCCGCCGCACGGCGAGCATCTGGATCGAGAGTTTGTCGCACGCCGCCGGATTGCTGCTTGGCTTCGACGTCGAAATTGAAGTGCTATCGCCGGAAAGCCTGAGGCAGGAACTGGCGATGCGAGCACGCAGGATTACTGACCTTTACGATTGAGTCCCGCCCCGAGAGCGACGCAAAAGTCACGCGCTTCGACGTGATAAGATGCCCGCGTTACCGAGACTCCGATCATGAGACATCTGCGGTCCTTCTTGGTTGTCGTTTGCACGTTCTTGGCACTTCTATCGATTTGTGCTGCCGCCGATCAGCCGCCATCATCGCAAGCCTCCCAGCTTCCGAAGGACATCCAGGCCATCTTCAACAAGCCGCTTTACAAAGGCGCTACCTGGGGTCTGCGAGTGATCGATGCCGATGGCAAGGTCCTGATCGACTACAACTCCCAACAGCCGTTCTTTATCGGTTCCGTGCGCAAGGTGTTCTCTGTCGGCGCGCTGTTAAACCAGGTCGGCCCTGCGCACACCTACGACACTCCGGTCTATCGCACCGGCACAGTCGACGGCGGCGGCGTTCTGCACGGCAACCTGGTGCTGGTTGCCTCCGGCGATCTGACCATGGGCGGGCGCACCAATCCTGACGGCACCATTGCCATCTCCGGCTACGACCACAACGAGGCTGACTCGCTGGGCAATGCGGTGTTGACCGAGCCCGATCCGCTGGCGGGATATGCGGAGCTGGCGCGACAGGTCGCCGCGGCCGGCATCAAGAAGGTGGACGGCGACGTGATCATCGACGACCGGCTGTTTCAGGCGTTTGATTTTCGCGGGCAATTCGATGTCAAGCCTATTTTCGTGAATGACGATGTGGTGGACGTGACGATCAATCCCACCGCGCCCAGAAGCGCGGCCTCGGTCAGCTGGCGGCCCCGCTCGGCCGCTCTGGGCGTCGACAGCACGCTGGTCACTTCGCCGGCGCATTCGCAGTACAGCCTCCAGATGAAGCCGCAGCTGCCGCAGTGTATTGGCACCACCGGCTGCACCGCCGCGATAACGGGTGACCTGCCGGCCGACTTCGCGCCGCCTCTCACCAACAAGTTTCCGCTGGTACAAACCTTCCGCATCGTCAACCCAACCAACTATGCGCGAACCGTATTCATGGAGAAGCTGCACGCTGCCGGCATCGCAATGGGCAGCAACGCGGTTGGGCAGAATGCCGCCTCGAAGCTGCCGGCGAAAGGCTCGTACCAGCCCAACGCAATGGTTGCCCAACTGAAAGGTATGCCGTACGCGCAGGATGCGAAGTTCATCTTGAAGGTGAGCTACAACATCGGCGCCGACACCAGCCTGGTGCTGTGGGGCTTGACACAGCACGTCGATAACATGAAGGCCGCGCTGGCGGTTGAGCCGAAGAATCTGACCGCGAACTACGGCGTGCCTGCCGGGCAGTTTACCTTCGTCGACGGCAGCGGCGGAGGGCCTACGACAGCGACGAATGTTGCAGTGACCCAAATGCTGTGGGCGCTGGAGCGCCGGCCGACGTCAGCGATATTTCGCGATGCGCTGCCGGTGCTGGGGGTCGACGGCTCGCTTGGTTTCGTCAAGGATTTTGAATCGGATCCAACCTTAGCGGGCGCCAAGGGCCAGGTGCATGCCAAGACAGGCACCTACGCGCAAGGCTCCGCGAAGGGAATCATCATCAAGGGGCAGGCCTTCGGCGGCTACATCGAGACCAAGAGCGGCAAGCACCTGATTTACCAGCTGGTGGTGAACGACTTTCCCATTAGCCAGCTGGACCAGCTATTGCAGGTGTTTCAAGACGAGGGCACGATCTCAGCCATGTTGTGGCGCGACAATTGATGTCGCCGCATCCTGGCTCTCACATGGGCGCCGAATTTTCCGAGATGCATTTACCCGGCCTCTGATCGGCTAAGGCGTTGTAGCATTTTCCCCTCGCCAGGTAATACCCACGCCTGCGTTTGCCCCCTTTTTTACTCGCCTGTAAGATCGAAGTTCATTCTTCTGGATCGAATCGTCTATGCCGCACGAGCTTCCAAAAGCTTACGACCCGGGCGCGATTGAAGCGCGCTGGGCCGAATATTGGGTGGGCGAGAAGCTGTTTCACGTCGAGACCCCAGCTCGTTCCGCGGGCCAACAGAGCACCGCGAGCGAGGCCGCCGCCGAGAAGCCCGTGTTCACGCTGGTCCTGCCCCCGCCTAACGTGACCGGCCGTCTGCACATGGGCCACATGCTCAACCAGACGGAGATGGACATCATCGTCCGGTGGCACCGCATGCGTGGCTTCACGACGCTGTGGCTGCCGGGCACCGACCACGCCGGCATCGCCACGCAGATGATGGTGGAGCGCCAGCTCGCCAGCGAGGGCAAGTCGCGCCGCGAGATAGGACGCGAGGCATTCATTGCGCGCGTGTGGCAATGGAGGGAGCAGTACGGCGGCGCCATCCTCGAGCAGATGAAGCGCCTGGGCGCCTCCGTCGACTGGTCGCGCGAGTACTTCACTATGGACGAGCGCATGTCTCGCGCCGTCCGCGAGGCGTTCGTTCGCCTCTACGACGAGGGCCTGATTTATCGCGGCAAGTACATCGTCAACTGGTGCCCGCGCTGCATCACCGCGGTCTCCGATCTTGAAGTCGTGCATGAGGAGACGCCGGGCAAGCTGTATCAGATTCGTTACCCGGTGATCGGCGCAAAGGACGATGACATCGTTGTCGCGACGACCCGGCCCGAGACCATGCTGGGCGATACGGCCGTCGCGGTGAACTCCGGCGACGAGCGCTACCGGCATCTGCACGGCAAGCGCGTTCTTCTGCCGCTGATGAATCGCGAGATCCCGATTATCACCGACGACATCCTCGCCAATCCCGAGTTCGGCACCGGCGCGGTGAAGGTCACGCCGTCACACGACCCCAACGATTTCGAGGCCGGCCTGCGCAACAACCTGCCGCAGATCGAGGTGATGGACGAAGTCGGCCAGATGAACCAGAACGCCGGGCCTTACGCGGGGCTCGATCGCTTCGAGGCGCGCCAGCGAGTCCTCGAAGATCTGGAACGCGACGGATTTCTGGTGGGTACGAAGGACTACGTTGTCCCGCTCGGCAAATGCAGCCGCTGCAGCAGCATCATCGAGCCGCGGCTGTCGACGCAGTGGTTCGTGAAAATTCAACCGCTGGCCGATCGCGCGATCGAAGTCGTCGAGCATGGGCAGATCAAGTTCGTTCCCGAGAACTACGCGCGCACCTACTTCGAATGGATGCGCAACATTCACGACTGGTGCATCTCGCGCCAGTTGTGGTGGGGACATCGCATTCCGGCATGGCACTGCAACGCGTGTGCCGAAATTATTGTGGCGCGTGAGGCGCCGTCGCAATGCGCCAAGTGCGGCGGCGCCGTCGAGCAGGACAGCGATGTGCTCGACACCTGGTTCTCCTCGGGACTGCTGCCGTGCTCCGCCCTCGGCTGGCCTGAGCAGACCCCGGACCTCGCCGCCTTCTATCCCACAACGCTGCTCATCACCAGCTTTGACATCCTCTTCTTCTGGGTAGCGCGCATGATCATGATGAACTGCCACTTCATGCGCGGCAATCCGGCAGGCGACATTCCCTTCGGCACGGTCTACATCCACGCCCTGGTGAGAGACGCCGAAGGTCAGAAGATGTCGAAGACCAAGGGCAACGTGCTCGACCCGATCGAGATTATCGAGCGCTATGGCACCGACGCGGTGCGCTTCACGCTGGCGGCGATGGCCGCGCCCGGGACCGACATCGCGTTCTCCGAGAGCCGCACCGAGAGCTATCGCGCCTTCGCCAACAAGATTTGGAACGCCGCACGCTTCCTGTTCATGAACGTGGACAAAGCCCAGCAGGCAGGCGTGTGGTCGCTGGAAGAATTTACGGCGGCTACGAACTTACGGCCGGGCGCCCCATTCGTTCGCCCATCCGTTGGCGGAAAGGATGGGTCGAAAGGCATCCCGTCGTTCAACGCCGAGACGTTGGAAGACCGCTGGATCCTCTCCCGCTTTAACCGCGTCGCACAGGAGATCGACGAAGCGCTCGCCACCTATCGCTTCCATGAAGCGGCGCACGTGGTCTA
>DASRGM010000173.1:0-5064 GCA_035651035.1 Terriglobales bacterium | reverse complement strand
ATCCCACCGAGCTGCGGCTGGATGGCAAGGACCTGCTGGTGACCGACGCGATGAACTTCCGCGTGCAGGCGATGGACCGCTCCGGGCAGTTCGAGTACGGCCTGGGGAATATCGGCGACACCGCGGGCGCAATGTTCCGGCCCAAGGGCATTGGGGTGGATTCGGAGGGCCACCTGTACGTGGTGGAAGGCTCGCTGAACATGGTGGAGGTGTTCGATCGCGAGGGGCGACTGCTGTATTACTTCGGGCAGGAGGGGACAGGCTTCGGCGATTTCCGGCTGCCGACGGGACTGTTCATCGACCACAAGGACCGCGTGTTTGTGGTGGATTCGTATAACCGTCGCGTGCAGGTGTTCCAGTACGACGGATTGAAACAGGGGAAGGGAGGCGTGCAGTGAGGGGCAGGGTTGTCGTAGCCTGTGCCGCGAGTTTGCTGCTGGCGGCGGCAGCGCTGGGACAGGAGAAGAGCGGGCAGAGCGTGCAGAAGCCGAATCCGCACAGCGCGGTGATACAGACGCCGCGGCAGTACACGGCCTCCCCGCTGACCCGGCAGCACAAATACGACTCAACGATGGGCGATGTGCTCGGCATTCACAACCTGTCGCCGGGCGGACCTTCTCCGGTCCAGAGTTCGGTCAACGGCCCATGCACTTACTGCCACGTGCCGCACTCGGGCAACGGCAATCTGGCGCCGCTGTGGAACCAGCAACTATCGACGGCAACCTACGATGTCTATACCAGCACAACCAACGTTAACCGCGACAATCCACAGTCGCCGCTGGGCACCGATAGCGGACTGTGCCTGAGCTGCCATGACGGCACGGTCGGCGTTGCCGATACGGTGTTATATGGGCAGCTGCCGACGACGGGAACCTGGATCCAGGGGGACAACTTCACCACCCACTTGCAAAGCTCGCATCCGTTCAGCATCGTCAAGCCGCTGCAGGACAACATTGACCTCATCTCAACGCTGGCGACCACGGGCCGGACCGGCGACCCGGCGGGCAAGGTGCAGCTCATTAATGGGACGGTGGAGTGCACCTCGTGCCATAACCCGCACGTGCAGGGGATTGACAAGGTCTCGACCAACTTCCTGGTGCGTGACAGCTCCAGCGGGCAGATGTGCCTGGCATGTCACGATCCCGCGCGCACCACTATCGCCGGCAACAATACGGTGAATCCGCTGGCGGGATGGGCGATCAGCGTTCACGCGACGTCGAACAACACGGTTTCGGGGCAAGCGGGACTAGGCAGCTACGGGACAGTGAGCGGCAACGCTTGCAGCTCGTGTCACACGTCGCACAATGCTGGGGGCCCGGTGCGCCTGCTGCGCGGCACCAACGAACTGGATTGCGCCGGCTGCCACAGCGGCGGCTCCAACCTCTCGCCGGCGGCGCCGAACATTTTCGCCGAATATCAGAAGATCAGCCATCCGTTCCCCAGTGGCACGAACGCGCACGACATGGCCGAGCCGGCGTTGCTGAACAATAATCGTCACGCCACCTGCGTCGATTGCCACAACGGGCACGGCGCGCAGCAGGTGACGTCGTTCAACATTCCTCCACTCATCCGCATCTCGCAGACGGGAACGGAGGGAGTGGGGATGGACGGAACCACGCTGGTGAATCCCGCGGTCAACCAGTACGAGAACTGCCTGCGTTGCCACGGCGCCAGCGCGGGCAAAGGAACGGGCACGGGGAACAATCCTTATGGCTACCTGCCGCAGCGAGCGGCGGCCGATCCGCTGAACGTGATCCCGCAAATGAACAATGCGGCCAAGTCGAGTCATCCGGTGATGCACCTGCGCTCCAGCGGACTGCCGCAGCCCAGCCTGCTGCCGGCCATGCTAGATTTCAACGGCAACTCCGGAGGGATGCGGGCCATGGGCTCGCAGATCTTCTGCACCGACTGCCACAACAGCGACGACAACCGCGAGTTCGGAGGAACAGGTCCCGCCGGACCGCATGGCTCGAAGTGGTGGCACCTGCTGGAACGCGACTACGAAGACAGCCAGGCGCCGGGTGGCCCGGGGACGCCGGTCACCGTCAACTTGAATCCGCAGCCCGATCTCAGCGTGCGCGGCCCTTACGGGATGTGCGCCAAGTGCCACAACCTGAGCATTGTGATGCAGTCCACCTCGTGGGCCTATCACAACAATCACGTCTACACCGATGGCTTGTCCTGCTCGACCTGCCATAACGCGCACGGCATGACCGCCACCAGCACAAATCCCACGGGCGTGCGTATGGTCGACTTCGACCTGAATGTTGTGGGGCAGAACGGCACCCTGCCAATCTCCTACGATCCCGGCTCGAACAGCTGCGTGCTGACATGCCACAGCGTGGCTCACGATCCCGGCGGCGGCACGCACCGCGTCACCGGCGGCCCGCAGCAGAGCAACAATCCCGCGCGCCGGCACTAGAGCGGTCTCCTATCGCAGCGCGCGCTTCGTGGCCGAACGGCATCTCCCATGCCGTACCCCCGCCTGGAGGAGCGCTCCACATGCTCTGCTTTCCGGTTGTAAGGGATATTGCCGATCTTGCCGCTTACTTGACGAACGCTGCGCTGGCGGCACAGGCAAGCCCGAGGGCTGCGAGCACGAAGCCGAAGTACCAGTAGCCGCGATTGTCTGTGAGCAGTGTGATGGAAGTGACCACCAGCGCGATCTCCAGAAACACTTCTCCCAGGTCGAAGCGATTGGCGTGGCGGCTGGCGCGCTGCACCTCGGCCTCAAGGCCGCGCGCTTCGTTTTCAATGTCCTTCTGCTGGTCATGATACTTGTCGACCTGCTGGTGAAACTTCTTCTCCACCTCCTGCGCGCGCTGTTCCTTGGTGTTTTCGAGCGCCGTGAGCACATCCTCGAGAGCTTCCAGGTTTTGCCGGCGCATGTTCTTGGCCTGGTAATAGCTCCATTGGTCGGTGGCGCGCGTCTGCAACAGGATTTCTTCGGTGTGCGCGCGGTGTCCGAGCAGGGTCACTACCGCGACCAGCACGGCCAGGATCGCCATGGTCAGGCTCACGGGTGCGAGCTCGCGGCGCTCCTTGGCCCGTTCGGCGGCTTCCTCCAGTTCGTGGTGTAATTCTTCCGAATCGCTCATCTCTCTCCGCAGAATTCAAGGTGAAGGTGAAAGAGGATGGTACGGGGAGCAGTTTCAAGTTTCAAGAGTGCAATTGTTTGGAGGGAGGATTCTGAGCGGGGCACAGCGGACTGGAAGGACGCTAAGCTCGAAGGGTGCTTCGCGTCTAGGGCTCCTTCGACTTCGCGCCCGGAGCAAATATCGCGCCAAGCGCAAAAACGAGCCCGTCACGCTAGTTGCGCGGGCGCTCCGCTCAGGACGACACCGTCTGGGCAGCGCGCGGACTGCCGAAACTTGAAATTAGGAGCTAGGCTTCGAGATTTCTGCCAGCTCCCAGTATCGCTTGATCAATATCTCCGGTACCTCGACGGGGCGCCCGGTGAGCATATGTTTGAGCTGCAGCGCATTCACCGCGGCCTTGCCTTCAAAATGATTGTTTGCGATCACGAAAGTCTTCTGCGCCTTTTGCGCGATGGTGTCGATGCGCGCTTTCCAACCCTTCAGCTCAGGCTCAGTGTAGAGATAGTTGTAGCGATCGTTACGCGAGTCGCTGTCGAACCACTGCTCATAATTGCGGCCGTGCAGGCGCACGTAACCGAGCGGGGCGGTGACGTGCTCGCTGGGGACGATGGCGTTACCCAACTTCGGCTGATCGATATTGCAGAAGGCGACGCCCCTTTCGGCGAAGTAGCGCAGCACACCCTCGTTGGTCCAGCTGTTGTGCCGTACCTCAATCACGAGAGGGAAGTGCTTGAACTTCTCGATGACGGTCTCCAGGTAGTCGCGGTTGGGGTTGGTGTTCTTGAAGGAGATGGGAAACTGCGCCAGCACCGCACCGAGCATATTTTCAGCGGCGATGGACTCAAAGCCTTCCTTGGCCAGGCGCTCGTCATCTTCGGTGGCGCGGATGGTCTCGGCCGAAGTGCTCTCCAGCACGGCAATGGGCGAGTGGGTGAAGGCGCGATTCAGTTTGGCGGTGAAGAGGAAGCGGGGATTTGCCGCGCGGGCCATGCGGCACCACAGCTTGCCCCACTCGGGTTTGATGTGTCCGTAGAAGGAGGTGTTAATCTCCAGCAGGTCGAGATAGCGCGCCAGATATTCGACCGGATGCTGCGATTTCTTGATCTCCGGCGGGTACACGATGCCTTCCCAGTCCTTGTAGGACCAGCCGGCGGTGCCGACGTAGATGTGCGGGGCGTCGCTCACGCAGAAGGTCATTGTAGATTGTGGCAGCGCGTGAACGTGGGTCATGCGAATCAGGCAGTTCGCGCGAACGGCAGTGCAAAGCCCCCATATAGGGCGCGGTGACGGCACGTGTGAAGACGTGCCCTGATACAAATCAATCGGGCCCACGGGGTCGGCGTCTGCCTTCCGGTTTACTTCTTCTGCTCGGGCGCGAGGTGGGCCTTGGGCATGGGCGGCCAGCCGATCGACTTGCCCTGGAAGAGCGCGGTCGCGACCTCGTAGCGTTTGGTTCCATCGTTCACGCAAAAGCGACGCGGGTGCTCCGGCGAGCCGCTCCACATGCAGACGCCGGCGTAAGCGCCGTCGTTGCGCAGGATGTAATAGCTCATGTCGACGTACTGCATCTTGCGCATGTCGCCGTTGAAGTTGTGCACAATGCGCTTGAGCGCATCCATGCCGGCTTCCTGTGGCGACATGCCGCGGCGCATGTTTTCCACGATGGTATGCGCGCCGCAGACCTTGATGTTCTCCTCGCCATTGCCGGTGGCGCCGGCGGAGCCGACATCCTGATCGCAGTAGCAGCCCGCGCCGATGATGGGCGAGTCGCCTGCGCGCCCGGCGAGCTTCCAGGCCAGGCCGCTGGTGGTGGTTGCGCTGGAGATCTCCCCCTTCTCGTTCAGGGCCGAGCAGTTGATGGTGCCGGTGGGAGGATGCAGCACGCGCTGGATGGCTGCGGCGCGGAACTCGGGATCGATGCCGAGCTGTGCGGCACGCGCTTGCAGCCGCTGCATTCGCTCTTCTT
>DASRGM010000172.1:0-3355 GCA_035651035.1 Terriglobales bacterium | reverse complement strand
GCGTTCCGAAAAACAGCCGCCCGTCGGCGATGGTCGGCTGTCCGTACGCGACTGCGGCGCTCGGGATCCCGAAGGCCCATTTCAGCTTCAGGTTGCCTACCTGTTCTGCCGTGAGGCCCGCTTTTGGTTGAAAGCGCGTGTTGGCCAGATCGACTCCCCAGCCATTCCAACCACTGAGTTGGGTGAAGGCGGGAGGCGCGCTGCTGCACTTGGCGCCGCTGTGGGCCTGGGGCTCGGCCGTCGGCTTCACCAGGAAATCGATGACGGCCTTCCGCTCGGCCGGGCTGAGCGCGGACGCCTGTACCTTCATGCTGCCCTTTTCGAGCGCGTCGACCAGTGCCTGGCGCGGCTCCAGGGACAGCATGTCGATAACCGGGGCGCGCGTGGTGTTGCCTTGAAAGTGGCAGACGGCGCAATGCTTCTTAAAGAGGGCAGCGCCGTCGGGCGTCTGGGCCGCGGCGGCGAATGCAAACAGGAATCCTGCGGAGAGTGCGATACGTCGAACGATCAGAGACTGCCGACATTCCATCTGGCCCGCGAGCGGTACGTTTATCACCATCAGGACAGATGGTATTGTGCGATAACATGCTTGTCAAATGGCGATCAATGCATCGTTCGCGGCTCCGGATCAAGCGCGGGGCTTGCTAATGGACCCCATTCTCGATCTGCGCGAGTTGGTAAAGGAGTATCCGGGCCAGCGGGCCGTGGACCGCGTCTCGCTCACGATCCCCCGCGGCGGATTTTTCTCGCTGCTCGGCCCGTCGGGCTGCGGCAAGACGACGACTCTGCGCATGATCGCCGGATTTGAGGAGCCGACGTCGGGCGAAGTGAGGTTATCGGGAGAGATAGTCAACGGCAGGCGCCCGTACGAGCGTAACGTCAGCACCGTGTTCCAGAGCTATGCCCTGTTTCCACACTTGACGGCGCAGCAGAACGTCGAATTCGGGCTGCGGCGGCAGCGCGCCAACGGGATCGGCAAGAAGGTAGCGGAGGTACTCGAACTGGTGCGCCTGTCGGGCAAAGAGAAGCGGCGCCCGGCGGAACTCTCCGGCGGGGAGAGGCAACGCGTAGCGCTGGCGCGATCGCTGGTGATTGAACCGGAAGTCCTGCTGCTCGACGAGCCGCTCGCCGCGCTCGATCCCAAACTCCGCAAACAGATGCGCAGCGAACTGAAAACGCTCCAGCGTCGTGTCGGGATTACGTTCCTGCTCGTCACGCACGATCAGGAAGAGGCGCTGTCGATGTCGGACCAGATCGCGGTGATGAACGCAGGCCGCGTCGAGCAGGTGGGGACGCCCGAAGACATCTATCTGCGCCCGCGCACGCGGTTTGTCGCCGGCTTCCTGGGCGCAGTCAACTGGATCGGCGACGCGGGCGTTCGCCCGGAAGTGACGCGCATCAATCGCCCGGGCGACCGCTCGGGATCGTGCTGGCGTCCGGCGGTGGTGACCGGCACAGTCTTCCTCGGCAATTGCGTCCACGTCCAGGTGAAGCTGGAATCGGGAGAAGAGACCGTAGCCGAGGTGCCGCGCGAGCTGGCAACCTTCCAGAGCGGCGACGCGGTCGAGATCTGCTGGCACCCGGCTGACGAGATGCGATTCGAATGAGCCGTTTGCGGACGTGGTTCATGCTGCCATCCTGGATCTGGTTGTGGGTACTATTCGTGGCGCCCTTCGCAATCGTACTGGCGTACAGCCTGCTCACGCGCGGGCCCTACGGCGGCCTGGCGGCGCCGTGGACCCTTGAAAATTACCAGCGCCTGGTCGACCCGCTATACATGGTGATCATGCTGCGGTCGTTCATCATGGCCGCCGTGGCAACAGCGCTCTGCCTGGTGCTCGCGTTTCCGCTGGCCCTCTTCATCTCGCGCGCGGGTAAGCGGAAGAATCTCTATCTTCAACTCGTTATCCTGCCCTTCTGGACCAGTTTCCTGGTGCGCACCTATGCCTGGCTGTTTCTGCTGCGCGACACCGGCCTCGTCAACACCGTTCTGCAACACCTCCACATCATCAGCGCGCCTCTGCCATTGCTCTACAACGACGGCGCAGTGCTGCTCGGGCTCGTCTACGGATTCCTGCCGTTCATGGTGCTGCCGATCTACGCCACGCTGGAGAAGATGGACGAGAGTCTCCTGGAAGCCGCCGCCGATCTTGGCTGTCCACGCTGGCGGGCATTCTGGCTGGTGACGGTGCCGCTTTCAGTGCCGGGCGTGATCGCCGGATTCCTGCTCTGCTTCATTCCGATTGTCGGCGAATTCGTCATTCCCGATCTGCTCGGCGGCTCCGAGACGATGATGATCGGGCAGACCTTGTGGACCGAATTCTTCTCCAACCGCGACTGGCCGGTGGCCTCCGCGGTCGCGGTCGCGTTGCTCTGCCTCCTGCTGGTGCCGATCGTGGTCTATCAGCATATCCAGATGCGCGCGCTGGAAAGGGGCCGTTGATGCGCAAGGGGCCGACCTGGTTCAATATCGCCTGCATCGCGCTCGGGCTGACCTTCCTCTATCTGCCGATTGCGATCCTGGTGATCTATTCATTCAACGCCTCGCGTCTGGTGACGCTTTGGGGCGGCTGGTCGACACGCTGGTATGCCGAGCTGATGTCGGACAACGCGATGCTGGAAGCCGCCTGGATCAGCCTGCGCATCGCGCTGCTGTCCGCCACGGCCGCGGCGGTGCTGGGGACGCTGGCGGGGGTGACACTGGTGCGGATGGGCCGCTTCCGCGGGCGCCTGCTGTTCGCGGCGATGGTCTATGCGCCGCTTGTCATGCCCGAGGTCATCATCGGTTTGTCGCTTTTGCTGCTGTTCGTCGCCACCGACGTCGATCGCGGCTTCTGGACGGTGACCATCGCCCATACGACGCTGACAATGGGCTTCGTCACCGTCATCGTACAGTCGCGGCTGCTCGGATTCGACGAGACGCTGGAGGAGGCGGCGATGGATCTCGGCTGCCCACCCGCGCGCACCTTCCTCACGGTTACCCTGCCGCTGATCGCGCCCGCGGTCGCGGCGGGCTGGATGCTCGCCTTCACGCTCTCGCTCGACGATCTGGTGATCGCGAGCTTCACCACCGGCCCCGGCGCGACCACGCTGCCGATCCGTATCTATTCGGAGGTGCGCCTGGGAGTGAAGCCGGAGATCAATGCGGTCTGCACCATCATGATCGCGGTCGTGGCTGCCGGCGTGATCGCCGCCTCGCTGCTCTCCAAGTTGCGCGAGAGCGAAGCCAACAAGGCGCTGCCGCATCCGTTATAAGCAAGGCAACATGTCGGTCGCAAGGTCTGTCGCGCGGCCCAAAGTACTATGAGCCGGCGCGTCCGGTGTGCTATGCTAACCGATCAGTTTATAGTGAGGC
>DASRGM010000171.1:0-11308 GCA_035651035.1 Terriglobales bacterium | reverse complement strand
CGCCACCGCCACCAGCAGCAACCCGGCAGCAGCGAAGGTCAAGGGATCATGAGGAGTCACTCCGAACAACTGGCTGGCCATCAGGTAGGTCAGGCCCAGGGAGAGCATGAGGCCGAGGGCAACGCCGGCCAGCGCCATCCGCACTCCCTGAGTCAGGATCATGCGCAGGACGTCGCCGCGGCGCGCGCCCAGAGCCATGCGAACCCCAATCTCCCGGGTGCGATCGTCGGCCAAATAGGAAAGCACTCCATACATGCCCGTGCAGGAGAGGGTCAACGCCAGGACGGCAAATGCGCCGAGCAGCAGCAGCGACAGCCGGCGAGCGGCCAGCGATTTTGACAGCACTCCATTCATGGATTCGACAGCATAAACCACCGCGCCGGGATCGAGCTTTAAGACCGCGCGGCGCACCGCAGCGATGGTAGCGGCGGGATCGCCGCGCGTGCGCAGCACCACAGCTACTCCGTCGGCAACCAGCGGAATGAGCTTGGGAGGCAGCTGCATAAACGGATAGTAAAACTGCGCTTCGATCGAACCCTTGGCATCCGTGCCAGGCCCCCACTGCCGTACGTGCCCGACGACGCCGACGATCTCCGCTTCCACGTCGAAGCCTGCGATGTGAATATGCCGGCCGATGGGATTCTGGCGGGGAAAGTATTCGCGCGCGAAGACATCGTCCACATCGATAGCAATGGGCGCCTTCTCATCGTCTTGCGGGGCGACGAAGCGGCCTCCTTCCAGCGTGATCCCCATGGCCTGCTGGAATCCGCCTTCCACCAGGTAGAACATGGCCTGCGGCATTTCATTCATGGTGGCCGGCTTGGGCTGACCGTCAATCCAGAAGGGCAATTCGGAATCGTGGATGAGCGGACGCGAGCCCAGGGTGATGGAGCCAACCTGGACTCCGGGGATCGCCCTCATCTCCGCATCCAGATGGCGAAGCCGCTCCAACGTTTCCGCCTGCGTGGCCTTGGGATGCGGCGAGAGAGACAGCGAGAAGGTGATGGCGTGCTCGGGATTGTATCCGGGATTCACTCGCAACAAGGCCGACAGCGAGCGCAGCATCAGGCCTGCGCCCACCAGAAGCACCACCGACAACGCGACCTCCGCCGCAACAAAAAACGCCTGCATCCTCCGGTGCGAACCGCCGCCGCCGCGAGTGGATTGTCGCAGGACCTGCTGCAGATCAACGCGCGAGAGCTTCATGGCGGGAGCGAGCCCAAACGCTAGCCCGCACAGCAACGACACGGCGAGCGTGAAGAGCAGCACGCTGAGATCGATAGAGACTTCATTGCCGCGCGGCAGCGCGCCGGGCAGAAATTGAATGGCAGTTCTTGTCCCAAGCAAGGCAATCAGGAATCCTGCGACCCCGCCGCTGGCTGCCAGCAGCAGGCTCTCGGTGAGCAGTTGCAAAATCAAGCGCCGGCTTCCGGCGCCCAGCGCCTTGCGCACCGCGAATTCGCCGGAGCGGCGCATCGCTCGCACCAGCAGCAAGTTGGCAACGTTCGCGCACGCGATGAGCAGCAGAAAAATCACCGCTCCCAGCAACACCAGCAGCACAGGCCGCACTTTGCCGACCAGGTCCTGCTTCAGCGGAACTACATCGACGCCAACATTCTTGTCGGCATCGGGATAGGCCAGGGCAAGATGTTGAGCAATGGAGTCCATCTCCGCGCGAGCTTGCGCCAGCGTCACACCGTCTTTCAGTCTGGCGATGGCGAGCGTGCTCAGGTCGATTCGGCGGTCGAGAAACGATGGATCGTTGAGTTGGCCGATCGGGGTGAAGACGTCGCGATCAACCTCGTAAAACGTGAACTCGGCCGGAAGAATGCCGATGATCGTGTAGTTGGTCCCGCCCAGGTCGACCGAGCTGCCGACGACCGAAGGAGAGCCGCCAAAATGGCGATGCCAGAAACTGTCGCTCAGCAGGACCACCGGGGCCGCGCCGACGTGGTCGTCGTCCGCAATAAAATCGCGGCCCACGGCCGGGTGAATTCCCAATGTCGTGAAGAACGCCGACGAGACCATCAGTCCGTTCACACGCTCGGGCTGGCCGCTCCCCGTCAGGTTGTAATCTTCGTGGCGATAGATGGCCATCGAGGAGAAGCTCCGCGTGGCCCGCTGCCAATCCAAGAAATTGAGGTAGCTGATCGGGCCCTGCTCCAGGCTTGGCTTCTTTTCGTAGAGCGCGACGAGTTGATTCGAGCGGGGATAAGACAGTGGATTGAGAAGCACGCTATTGACGACGGAGAAGAGCGCAGTGTTGGCGCCAATCCCGAGGGCGAGCGTGAGGATGACGGTGGCCGAGAATGCCGGCGACTTGATCAGCATGCGAACGGCGAAGCGAACGTCCTGCAGCCATGTGGACACGGCCGTCTCCAAACCGCGCTTGCCCGGAGGCGCTAGAACGGCAATGCTCCCGGGCGGCGCGGATTAAAGTCGCGAACCTAAGGACTATATCCAAATTTGTAGCTGATGCTCGCGGCTTCGCCACGGCTTAGTCGCCGTTCGTCCCGGGCGTATAGAAAAAATCCGCATGCAAGCGGTAGGCGCAGCTTCGACCTGATCCATGCAGCTCGAAGCTGCCTCCGACCACTTCGTCACGCCGCTCGCTCGGCGCCGGTTGGCGACACGGTTTGGCGCCGCAGGAGCGAGCGCACTTCCTCCAGCGCAGCGTGGTCGACATTGGGCGAGGAATAGGCGATGTAACCGTCAGGCCGCACCAGTGCCAGACCGCTTTGTTTCGCCGGCCGCACTTCGAGCAGCTCCGGCAACGTTTTGGAGAACTGGCTCACCGCTTCTTGCGTTGAAGGCCCCACGTCGCTCCCCAGGAAGAGGAGGAAGCGGCTACCGATGCCCTTGCCGCCGCGCAAGGATTCGTCGAAATATCGCTTTCCCGGCCCTTCGACGATTGGGCTGCCTCCATATGCGATGCCCAGCTCGGAGAGCCGCTGCACGAAGGCGTGCTGAAACGGAGCCAGGCGCGAGACCATGGGGATGACGGTATCGCGAAGGGCTTGAGCAAACTTGTTTGGAGTTCCCATGATCCTGGTCAGGTGGTCCGTCGTCGCGATGACATTCTTGATGACCGGCAGCCGCTCACGGCCGTAGCTGTCGAGCAGCTCCTGGTTGCCGCGGCCCTTCAGAAAAAGGTCGAGCTTCCACGCCAGGTTCCAAACATCGTGCAGCCCGGTATTCATGCCCTGGCCGCCAAATGGGCTGTGGATGTGCGCTGCATCGCCGGCGATGAACATGCGGCCTTCACGCAACCGGGCCACCTGGCGATGATGAATGCGAAAGTAGCTGCTCCAATGCAGGCTTCGCGCTTCAATCTGGCTGGGCGCGCGTTGCGCTACGATCCTCCGCACCAGCTCAAGCGACGGAGCCTCGCCTTCCACCTGGCCGATGGTCGCGACAATTCGCCGGCGGGTGCTGCTCATGGGAAAGATCGCTACCGGCCCGAATTCGCTGGGACAAAGCTGCAGCTCGTCTGCGGGGAGAGCGTCGTTGGTCTCGACGTCGGCCAACAGGAACGAACCGCGGTATTCCGCGCCCTCGAAAGGCAGGTTCAGCAGATGCCGCACTGCGCTATGCGCGCCATCGCAGCCGACCACGAACAAGGCCTTGACCCGGCTTGATTCGCCGCGGTGTTCAAGCGTGACATCGACGCCATGCTCGTGCTGCTCCGCCGAAACGAACTTGGTTTCATACTCAACCGCTCCTCCCCTGTGCCGCAACTCTTCCACCAGGAGCCGTTCTGTCACGTCCTGGGGAACCATGGCGACGAACGAATAGGGACTTTCCTCCGGCTCAAACTTCATGTGGGCAAGGGTATGGTCGTGAGTCATCACGGCCACCTTTGTCACCCGGTTCGCTTTCTCAAGGAAGGGAGCGACGATGCCTGCCATGTCGAAAATCTCGAGTGTCCGGGGAAAGATCGCGAGGGCTTTGGAGTGTTCGGATTGCGACGAGCGCTCCTCGATGAGCCGCCAGCGCAGATTGCGGCGAGCACATTCGTTTGCCAGGAATAGACCGACCGGGCCGGCGCCTACGATCAGAACTTCAAGATCACTTGCGTTGTTGACCGTCATGTGACTTCTCCGAGTCTTTAGAAAACTTATTTGACCAAGGCGAAATGGGCCAGGTGCCGCAGCTGCATTGCCGGCCAGACCACGGCTCCACTTCTTTGTTGGATCGATGGATGCATTACGAGACTCACAATCGGCAGCGATTTTTCGAGCCACTCACCTCAGCACTGAGGCTTCCGATCGCGATTGCACAAGAGTGACATCGCCAGCATGAGTCTGACGCCGCCGAGCAACATCCAAAACATTAAAGCGGTTGTTCTGTTGCCGGTGTAATCGGCCGGCCACGCGCCGCGCCGGTTCGTTCGCGATACACGCGCGGATTTGTTTCACAATACATACAAATGACCAAAGAAAGGAAGGAGGAGCTATGGAAGCTCGCTTCAATTACATGCAAGCCGCCCCCGGAGCACTGAAGGCCATGCTAGGTTTGGGACAATATCTTCACGGATGTGGCCTTGAAGAAAAACTGCTTAATCTTATTTACATGCGCGCCTCGCAGATCAACGGATGCGCGTACTGCCTCGATATGCACTGGAAGGACGCCCGCGCCGCGGGAGAAGACGAGCAGCGGCTGTATTCGCTGGAGGCGTGGCGCGAAACGCCGTTCTATACCGAGCGGGAACGCGCGGCGCTGGAGTGGACGGAAGCTCTTACGCTAATCACCCAGGGCCGCGTGCCCGACGAGGTCTACGAGAAGGTGCGCCAACACTTTAACGACAAGCAATTGTCGGACCTGACGCTCGCGGTAGTGACCATCAACGGATGGAACCGGCTGAACATATCGTCCCGAGCGGTTCCGGGAGATTATCAACCGGGCAAGTTCCGGGTAGGAAAGATCGCATAGTATCTTCTCGTGCGAGCCGGGGCGCGCCGTCGCTCAGAACTCGTGGATATCGCGCTGACTGGGTGAGCCTGCGGGCTCACCCCTCGCGCACCACTCCCGGTCATTCCCAGAACGGGTGCAAAGCCGCGTGAGCCTGTGAATCTCCCATAAGAAAGGCGGATAATAGAAGCAGGGTTCCGGCACAACCAGCCGGGCGCCCGCTCAGAACTTGGTGTTTGCTGAAACCCTGCTGAGCGCAGTGAAACGGGACACCCGGCCAACCAGGCCATTGCGCAGCTTGGCCGCTCAGGAGCTGACTCCTGAATGCGGCGCGCCTGCCGATAGCTAAGGAGAGAGCGCAAACCAGCGCTCGGCGGTTGGAAGGAGTCACCCGTGGAAGCGATCCGCAGGTTTGTTCACATCACGTCAGCGGACGTGTACGCGTTCGCGTTGGTAGCCGACGACTTCAATCCCATTCACATGAGCAATGAGGCGGCGCGCGCTGCCGGCCTGAACGGGCGCATCTGCCATGGCGCCCTGTTTACCGCCAAGATCTCGGGCATGATCGCCGAGGCTTTTCCGGGCGCGCTGTGGATGGAGCACACCATCCAGTTCAAAAGGCCGGCACTGGTGGGCCAGACTTTGGAATTTGTTCTGTCGCTCGACGAGACCATCAAGAAGCCGACCAAGACCCTCGGCATCATCACCGCCGAAATCAAGAATGCCGCCGGAACCCTGATTGCGACCTCGCGAAACGTGGTGCTGCTGCCCGCCTGCACCACCCTGGACGGCGAGAGCGCAGCCGTGAAGCCACAAGGCGAGGCATCTCACGCCGATGCGGGAAACACCCTGTCGCGCTGAGGCAGCCGGAGGAGCAGGACGAGAGGTTGGTCTTTTGGGATAACGGCGGGGATGGCCGCGGCCGGGATCACCCTCGGCGGCCCAGCATTGCAGGCTGCAAGAGGCCGGTTGCGAGGCTCTCAATGGGTGACGCAAGGCTTCGTCAGGCGGCCAGCGCCCGCGCCTTTTCCGCGCATTTGTGCTGGTTTTCCAGCAGCTCCAACTCGCGATCATCTTTCGCCTCGGCCACCACGACCAGGCAGTAGTTACATACCGAAATGATGATTTCTTCGTCGCTGAAAATGCGGCGGGTATAAGACAACGGAGGGGTAATCACGACTGACCTCGATGAGCGAAAAAGTGTAGAAGCGAAAAGTATAGGAGCGGTAAATTGCTGATTCAATTCTGCGGCGTTAATTCATTGTGAAATGGGAACTTTTTGTCGCGCGATGGCCGCGCGAGTTGCAGGCGACCGCCCCACGTCCGCCGATATCAACTTTACCGGATTAGCGCGAGCGTGCCGCCAGCCAATGATTGATGTGCGGCCAGGTGAGCTTGGCGGCGCCGCTGCCGGCCATGATGCCGATGTGGCCGCCATTCACGCGAAATACCTCTTTATCCTCGCTACTCACCTTCGCCATGATCGGCTCCGACTGGCAGGGCGGGGTGATGTGGTCGCCCTCGGCAATCACCGTCAGCAGGTTGGCGCGGATGTTGTGCAGGTCCACACGCTCGCCGCGGATCACCAGCTCGCCCTTCATCAGCTTGTCGTGCCGGTAGAGATCGACGATGAGCTGGCGAAACGCGCCGCCGGCCAGCGGCACATTGTCGGTGACCCAGGTATTCATGGCGTGCCAGGCCTCGACCACACGCGGGTCGTCGAGGTTGTCCCACAACTTCAGGTAGTTGGTAACGTAGTTCTCGACCGGCTTCAGCGCCTTGGCCCCGTAGTCGATCATCTCACCCGGCATGTTGCCGAAGGCGGCCAGCACTTTGTCGATATCGAAGTAGCGCTCGTCCACCCACTTGGAGAAGGTCATGCCCTGCTTGTTGGAGAAGTCGAGCGGCGCAGTCAGCAGGATCAGGTTGCGCAGTCCGTCGTCGGGACGCAGCGCGGAATAAATCGAGGTAAGGATCGCCCCAATGCACCAGCCCAGCAGGCTGAACTCTTCCGAGCCCGAGATGGCTTTCATCTTGCGAATGGCGCGCGGCATGTAGTCCAGCGTGTAGTCGTCAAACTTCAGCTTCTTGTCTTCCGGGCCGGGCGCGCCCCAGTCGAGCAGGTAGACATCGTAGCCCTGCTTCACCATGAACTCGACGAAGCTGTGACCGGGACGAAGATCGAGGATGTAGGGCCGGTTCATCAGGGCGAAGACCAGCAGCAGCGGCACGGGATGACGCTTTTCGGCGGGGACGACCGGCGTGTAGCGATACAGCTTCGCCTTGTTCAGCGCCCATACCAGCTCCTTGGGCGTCTGCGCGATCTGCGCCTTGGTCGACATGACCTTGGTGAGGGTTTGCAGCCGATTCGCTGTCTGGATAAACGGGTCGGTCATCACCGGCGCTTCTGGCATCCCTATTTTCTTCCCTTCCTGGCGGTTCTGGCACGGCTCTTTTTGCGGGCCGCGGGCTGCGGCGCCCGGACGGCGGAGGTGGATGCGCCGACTGCGGGCTTCGAGCTTTGAGCGCTCCGCGCCAGCAATTGGTCAATCTTGGCATCCAGGTCGTCGAGGCGCATCTCGATGTTGGTCATGCGCTCGGCGATGGAGATGACATCGTTGCGCGTCGGCATGGCCAGCTGCTCCAGCGTCTTGAGCATGGCCTTTTCGACGGCCTCGCGAAACGGGGCTGACACGGTGAGATACGTATCCAGCATGGCTCCGGTGGCCTGCGAATAGGCTTCGCTGTTTACCATTTCCACCATGGTCTTGGCCCAGGTGTCGAGGTAGGCGTCGCGCATGCCGCGCCACGGCTCCATGGGATCGAATGGTTTGTTGTTCTTGCCTGCTTCTTCCGCCATCCAAGTCCTTTCCTTATTGACGATACACCCGCAAACAGTCGCGCGCCTATGCGCGGTAAGAGTCGCGCCGGCAATTCGGTGAAGCGTAGAGCGGACCTTCCCGGCTCGTTGGTTTAGACGCAAACACGGTAGAGCGGTCTTTCCGGCTCGTGTCTAAACACGCAACACGGTAGAGCCTTCAGGCTCGCGTCTCAAACACGCCGATACGGTAGAGACCGGCCCTTTCGGCTCGCGTCTCAAGACACAGACGCGGTAGAGCGAGCCTTCAGGCTCGTGTCCAAAGCATCCTTTTTGACCCAGAGTCGCTTTAGCGACGACATCCAGCCGCCGGCTAAAGCCGGCTCTGAATGAAAAGGGAGAGCCGCCGGACGCGGCGCTGAAGCGCCGCTCTACCCGTCTCAGCTCTACCTGTCTGGCTGGGCTTAGAGTCCGGCTCGCCCCAGCGCTAACCCGCGCTTGCCGCCCGGCTTGCCGCGCTCCGCACTGCTCGGCGCCCGATGCTGCCAAGCCCACACTGTCTGGGCTCGGCGCCCCGGACTGTCATGTCCCGTGCCCGGCATACGCTACGCGTGCTCGGCCACGAATCACGCCGCATCGACAGCTCTTGCCAATTGCCAAGTGCCGCGTCGTTTACGCTACGAACGGCGAGGTGGTCGCTTCCAGCAGGGACTTCTGCGCATCGATCACGGTTTGCGTGCCGCGCTCGAAGGTGTCGGCGATGATGCCGGCGGGGCCGCTACCAACCTGCTTCTTGGTGGCTTCCCAGATGGTCTTGTTCTGCTGGGCGGCGAATTCCAACGCCTTCTTCTGCGCCGCTACGGAGCGCGTCACCGTGGTCTGGAACGCGGCGGTCGCGGTCTCGGCGATCTTGGAGTACGCGTCGGCGCGCTGCTTGGCGATCTCGGTCACGGCCTCGGCCTGCTCGACAGCCAGGTCGATGGCGCTCTTCTGCGTTTCCACGGCCGTCTGTACAGCCTGACCGAAAACGTCGAAGAAGAAAGTCGGAGTCGGCACCGGCAGATAGCTGGCAGCCTTCTTCCAGGCAGCGACCCACTCGGTGGTCTGCTCGGCAACAACGTCGAGCGAGTTCTTCTGCAGCTCGGCCACGCGGTTGACGGTGTTGAGGTAGAAAGGCGCGAAGACATCGTTGACTTCGGACTTGGCGGCGGAGGGGGCGCCGTTCGTCTTCTTGCTTGACTTGCTGGTATTCGGCATGATCTGCTCCTTGCGTCTAAGAATCCATGTTGCGTATTTTGCTGCAGTGCAACATAACAAGTTTCGCGCTTGACGGGGGCGGTGTCAAGGGCAAAATGTAAAATTTTGCCCTTGCGACTACAAACCGAACGGGGACAGACGCTTAGCCACACGTAGACGGGTTGGATCCGGACCTGTTTCGGCATCCTGAGCGGCGGATATTTCTGTAACAGGCTCTTTAGCAGTTTGCTGAAAAACATACGATACGACCAGCCGTTCGGGTAGAGCTGGCCTTCAGGCCAGCGTCTAAGCCGTTTAATTTTCGGCCTGGTTTTTCAGTAACCTATGAGGGGCGCTTTGTAACAGGGCACATCCTCATGAGTTCTAGCCAGAAGTGGCACGCATGAACATCGTCGAAAGCATTGCGGTTGGTCTGTTTATGGGCTTCGCGACAATCACATATGTCCCAACGATCGCGGCCCAGCCAAAGTGCAAGGGAAATTCAGAGGTTATGGCGGCCTGCTACACCGTCCACGGAAGGCTACAGTTGGGAGCAGACACCGTGCGTTTGTGGCTGTGGCCGGTGGGCACAAAGCGGTACTTAGGCGTTACTGGCGGCCCCGTGCTCGATGACGCAGTCGCTCCAATCTATCCGCAGAATATAAAGTTCGATTCCAACACGGAAGCCATCTTCGGCGACTTCGAGGTATGTCCCTTTACGCCGGAGCGGAAAGGCGCGATGCGCTTGGTTTGCATAGAATCGGCGTCTCACCTGGTCGTGAAGCATTGGCCAAAGTCGGCCTCCCAAAAACATGAAAACTAAAGCTCAGCCCCTGATCATCAAGAAATACGAGAACCGCCGCCTCTATAACACCGTCACCAGCCAGTACATCAACCAGGAGCAGGTGGCGCAACTGGTGCGCGACGGCCATGACGTGCGCGTCCTCGACGCCTCAACCGGCGAGGACATCACCCGTCTGGTGCTGGCGCAGATCGTGCTCGACGACGCCAAGCTGCCCGATTCCGTCTTCCCCCTCGACGTGTTGCGGCAGATGATCGTCGCCAGCGGCAGGGCCACGCAGGAGAACGCGCTGCGCTACATGAAGGCCATGATGGAGATGTACCAGAACGCCTATCGCGCCATGCCGTCGCCGCTCGGCTTCATGCCTAACATCTTTGCACCAGGACAGCCGCACGAAGCCGGCACGCAAGCCACCGGGGCGCACGCAAACTCTGCTGCAACGGCGGAGCCGAATCCCGAGGTGATGGAGCTGCGGCGGCGCGTAGAAGAGCTCGAGGCAATGCTCTCCCATCGCCAGCCCGCGAAGAAGGCGCGAAAGAAGAAGCCGCGCCGGTAGTCCATCGATCGGTTAATTGAGGCCAGGCTGTGCCTGTTGGCAACGTTGGGCCGGGGTCCCAGGCCTGGCGATATTCCAGACCTGGGTTCCCGCAGCTCAGCGGCCTTACCCAGGTCTCGAACACCGCGAGACCTGGGGCACCCGCACTGAACCCGCACCCGCATGTGGCGGAAATCTTGTCCTGGCACACAATTGTTTCGCCGCAACTCTTGACGCACTGCGGCAAAACTTCTACTCTGTTCCGTTTGGCAGAAAGAGTTTGCCGGTTCCGAACCCTGTGACCGTATCTCAAGCGACTGCGCCCGCCGTACCAGCATCCGATAATCAGGAGCCTCGATGCCGCACTCGAAAGATGCTGTAGACAGCGCCGCTGCCACAGCAGAAGAAGTCACGCCTACACCCGCCACCAGCGTTCCGGAACCCCTGAACAACACAGCCGACCAGCTTCCCGGCATCCGCGAGCGGCGCAAGCCGGCGCGCGAAAGCGGGCTGCGCGGCAAGGTCGTCGTCATCACCGGCGCCGGCGCCGGCATCGGACGCGCCACCGCCATGCGCTTCGCCGAAGAAGGCGCGCGCATTGCCGCCTGGGATGTTTCGCCCAAGGCCGCAACGCAACTGGAGTCGGCCATCAAGTGGGCGGGCGGCGAAGGCTGCTTCCAGGCGGTTAACGTCACCAGCGCCGACGAGGTGCAGTCGGCGGCGCTCGAGGTGCTCGACCGCTGGCAGCGCATCGACGTGCTCATCAACAATGCCGGCATCGTCCGCGACGCGCAGCTGGTGAAGTGGAACGGCAACGGGCCGGAATCGATGATGTCGGAAGAGAATTGGGACGCGGTCATTAACGTGAATCTAAAGGGCGTGTTCCTGGCCACGCGCGCGGTGGTGCCGCAGATGATCCGGCAGCGCAGCGGGGTGATTATCTCGGCGGCGTCCGTTGTGGGCCTGTGGGGGAACTTCGGGCAGACCAATTACGTTGCTTCAAAGG
>DASRGM010000170.1:0-2667 GCA_035651035.1 Terriglobales bacterium | reverse complement strand
AAGTAACCATCCGCAAACTCCCGGCTACGTCGAGGCCGTGGCAGAAAGCATGCGCGGTGATTCGCGTGTCGAATTTACCGGTTATGTGTCAGAAGAGGACATCCCAAAGCTGTTTCGCCAGTCCAGCGTTCTGGTACTCCCATATTCTTCTGCGACTGGGGCCAGCGGTGTAGCCCACCTTGCGTGCGAATTTGGCGTCCCAATCATATCCGCCGGAATCGCCGACTTTCGAGAGATGGCGCTCGACGAAGGCTTGGCCGTCGGTTTTTACGAGACTGGCAGCGCGCAAAGTCTGGCGCTCGAAATGCAGAACGTATTGAGCGACGAGCAGCGAATGCGTGAGATGTCGGAACAAAATTTTTCCGCTGCACTTCGCATGACCATGCCCCAGATCATTCGCCAGTATCTTCGTTCGTTCGATCTGCAGCAGCGTACCCGGGCGCTGGAGCCAATATCGCGCTTCCGGCGTATTCCTTCGTGGGTCCCTTCGCGTTCGGCAATCTTCCGCGCGGCCGCGCCCAGGTGGCAGTCATGGACATAAGGGCCATTCTGCTGGTGGGCGGAGTTGCCGGCGAGGACGCACTCCCGCCAGAGAGCATTGGCGACATCCCTCTGGCATTCATGGATGTGCTGGGCCTGCCGGTGATCGAGCGCGTGTTGCGCCGGCTGCAGCGCTTCGGCATCTGCGCCACTACCGTGATCACCGACGCCCCCTCGACCATTCTGCCGTTCACCCAGCGCGCCGAAATCGATCCCCGTGCGCCGCAGCTGGAAGTGGTGGCCGGGGAAGAACTCTGGGATGCAGCCGAAACGACCTTCCGGCAGTATGTCTCCGAAGGCGCTGACCTGGTCATCGCCATGCGCCTGGGCCCCTACGTGGAAGTCGATTACGACGAGATGATTCAACACCATCTCGACAAGCGCTGCGCCATCAGCATGGCCGTCGATTCGCAAAACGCCACCCTCGAACTATTTGTGATCAGCCCGGCCGGCCGCTTCGACGCGCGCGAACTGTTTCAGAGTCACCTGCAGCGTCTTCGCCGCGAGTGCGAGCCGTTTCCGGTGAAAGGCTACGTGAACCGGCTGGCGCAGGCCGCCGACCTGCGTCGCCTGGGCCTGGATGGGCTGCTTGCCCGTAACGACATGCGTCCCGAGGCAGTTGAGGTCAAGCCGGGAGTGTTTCTCGGACGCGGCGCGCGGATCCACCGGAAGGCTCGAGTGGTTGCGCCCGCCTTCATCGGCGCGCGCGGCAAAGTCCACGCCGAAGCCCTGATCACCCGAGGCAGCATTCTGGAGCATCACGCCGAGGTCGATTGCGGCACGGTCGTCGAAAACTCCACTTTGCTTCCCTTTACCCGTCTGGGGGCTGGGCTCGACGTCATGCACTCGGTGGTCGGTTTTCACCGCCTGGCGCACCTGATCCGCAACACCGAAGTGGAGATTACGGACGCCAAGCTGGTGGATATGGTTCCAATCAGCCCTGTTTCTCGATTGGCAGGCAGCACTGCTGCGCTTTTTGCATTCATACCTAAGCAGATATATCGCGGAGTTCGAGCGCTGTCCCATCGCGAGAGTTCCGCGGCTGACCCGGAGTGCGCAGAAGCGGGAGGATCTGCGTTGAACGCTCCGGTGTTGGAGGCTCCAGCATCCGGCGTGGAGAGCTCAGAGTTCCCCTCCAACTTAGCTGTGGTGAGGAGATATGGAGACGATTAGTCGGCCCGTAGTTGTGAAACGTATGCCGGAGAGAATGAATCTCAAACAGGCCCGTAAGTTCTGGAAAGAAGTACAGCCTTTTTTGAATTCGGACCGGCCCCAGGTAGTTTTCGACATGTCGCTGGTGCGGCATATCGATGCTGCCGGTATTGATGTGCTGTTGCAGTGTATGCGCGAGGCCATGAAGCGCGACGGCGATCTCAAGCTGGCGGCGCTTTCGCCGCAATCTGCCGTCGTGCTCGAACTCACGCGTACCGGACGGCTCTTCGAGATCTACGAAAACTCCACCGCCGCCGTGAAAAGCTTCAGCAGCTTCCTGCCGAACGCCTTGCGGCAGCTTGAACCGCAGACCTCCCAGGGCGTGGTGCCGATGTTTACGGCACAGCCCGTTAGCAGCAGTGACGATGGATCAGGAGCGACCCTGGCCGCATGAGCGCAAATCCCGATACTTTGCTGGCGGACGCTCCGCAGACCCACGCCGGGTCCGAGTTCCTGGCCCGGTGGATGCCGCAATACGCCTCGCACGCCAAGATCCTCAACGGCAGCATCATCCTGCTGATTGGCTCCATCGTGGTCAGCCTGGCCAACTTTGGCTACAACATCGGGGTGGCTCGCCTGCTCGGCCCGTCGGATTTCAGTCACGCCGCCGCCGCCGTCACTATCCTGATGTTGATCTCCGCCATCACTCTGGCCTTCCAGCTGGTTTGCACCAAGTTGATCGCGCGCGCCGAGGCAGTCACTGCCAAAGCCGCGGTGTATCAGCACCTGCGCCGGCGCTCGTGGGTAATCGGTGTCGGTCTTGGCATCTTCATGTTGCTGACCGCCCGGGTGCTGACCACTTACTTGCGCTTGTCCAGTCCCTGGATCATGATCTTGCTGGCCATCGGACTGACCATCTACGTTCCGCTTGGGGTCAAGCGCGGCGGGTTGCAGGGCACGTGTCGCTTTCGCGGC
>DASRGM010000169.1:0-15305 GCA_035651035.1 Terriglobales bacterium | reverse complement strand
AGGAAGGCGGGGAAGCCGACGTACTCGAAGATCCTGTCCCAGGGCATGGGGAACTGCAGGTTGCGCATCGACTGGTCGGTGGTGCCCGGCGGATGCTGCTTGTGCGGCAGCAGCACGGTGGGCGGAATGGCCACGCCCAGCTTCTGGCCCAATGCGTAGTTGAAGAACTTGTCGTCGGCACTCCACCAGAAGGGGTTGTTGATGACGATGGCGCCGGAGAGCGCCGCGTTTTTCATGTAGCCGCGGTAGAAAGGGATGTCGTGCGAGATGCGATCGACGATCACGGCATAGGGCGAAGGCTCGGCCATGCGGACCTCGCCGACCGTGGCCAGCTCGGCGGCGATGCCGTCTTCGCCCATGGAATTGATTTTGTCGACCAGCGCCGGCGGAAACGTGGTTTCCATCCCGAAGATGACACCGATTTTCTTCACTGCGGCTCCTTGGAGAGGTTGTAATGGAACGGCCCGAGGTTGGGCGGCACCCGGAGTGCGGATGATTCCCGCTATTGTAGGGCAGCAATCAGCTGTCAGCAATGAGCCGTGAGCCGTCGATTGCTGCCTTAATCCTGGATTTCGGCCGCTAGCCGCTGTTACTGGCCCTGACCCCTGCTGCTATAATCGATTCCTCTCCACGGTGGGTGTAGTTCAGTGGTAGAACTCCGGACTGTGGCTCCGGCTGTCGAGGGTTCGAATCCCTCCACCCACCCCATACCTATCTAGTTTCTTCTCATCAATTTACAGGTTAAGTTGCTGTCTCTGTGTACATGAAACGTACCGCCGACGTGGTAGGGCTCGGCTTCTGTTCGCTATTTGGTGTAGGCGGTGGAAACGCTTCATGAGTGGCTCCCCGCCTAATCCCCCAGTTGACAAGTAACGCTTGCCGGTGGCTACCGTTCCGGGTAACTTGTGATATCGCCTGTTTACAACAGTGAGGCTGTTAAGCAGTTCGGAAGGGGACGTAAACTGCTGCCATGAAACGCTTACTGAGCGGCTGCGTGCTCTTAATACTGGGGTGTAGCGGTGTGCTCAGAGCGCAGACGGTACAGGATTTCATCAGGATTTACGATTCCTACTTAGTGGCTGTCAAAAGCGGCGATTACCTTAGGGTTTCGACCTTTCTCTCAGCCGCTACACTCGCTGGCATTAACAGTCCTCAGAAACAAGAAGGCTTTATGGAGCAGATGAAGCAACTGCGGCCAGTCAAATATCGGACAGCCTCGCTGACGGTATCGGACGACGGTCAAAGTGCGGAGCTTCAGCTATCAGGTCGGTGCGATTCCTGGAACGGGGAGACCAGGCCGCTCACCGCTTCCGAAGAGGCAGAGCTGCGACAGAATCCACCAGACACGCAGGGTTGTTATCTGCCTTTGAGGTTCGTCAAGGATAGTGGTCGTTGGAAGTTGCAGGGACCGTTGGTGCTGATGGGCGAAGGCAGATGTTAGTCACTCAACGCTGGCGTGAAATCGCCATATCGTAAGTAAACGGGCTGATTGCAGTGACGATCTCTCAGATGACGATTAAATTCCCATCATCAACTGCGCTAAAGGTAGGGCTGATTGTCTGCATTCTCGCATCGTTGTATTGTCTCGGTGGAGTGCTGCAAGCCGAGTGGCTGTCCGCTACGCCAAACTTTCCAAGACAAAGAGCGGTCAAAGACCTAGAACTTTGGATCAGCGGTGCAGTGCTATTGCTCGTACTTGCCGGCTGGTGTGGAGTTTCGCTTAGGAAATCCGACAGAGCTGAGCGTTAGCTTACGTAAAACCCCATAGCACAACTAATCCATTGTGGTCTCCGAGAGCAACACAAAGAGCTGGCGAAACTCGACGTACACGCCACGTACACACATTCGCCCATTTCTGCGATTTCTGATGTTTTGGCGATTCTGATTTTTCAATAACTTATTTGGAATCAGTGAACCGTTTCATTCCGAATCCCTCCACCCACCCCAAAGCCTTACTTCAGTATTCGGCATTCAGCACCCGGCATTCAGCACTGAAGTAGAAACCTTCACCAGCTATCAGCTCCCATGCTTCGAAAGGAAGCTTCAGGCACAGTGTGCCTCATCGTCGAGCTCTGCACAGAAGTACCATGGCAATCCTAAGCGGCTGACTCCTGAGCGGCTGAAGCTGAGTGCCGGCTTCTGACTGCCATACCTACGAAAGATCTTCCCGCACTGCGTCAATTGGAAAGCTGCTGCTGCTTGTCGTGCCGTGTCTGGTACGCGCAACCTCCCGGCTGGCAATGCGATTGCGCGGGACATCAGTTGGTCAGACAGTTGCTTCTAACTAAACAACCGCGAGGTAATTGTCCTCCGGGCCGACCAAATGCGAGTCTTCGATACAGTGCGGCCAGTTCTGCTTTTAGTCCTGATGGGCGTCTTGGGGGCGCCACTTTACGGGCAGTCGGCAGCTCTGAACGTGGACCAGATCGTCAGCCGCATGCAGCAGGCCAGGGCCGCCGATCGTGAGCACAATGTGGCCTACACGGTGACACGCGAGTATCAGCTGGCGCCGGCGGGCGCGCCGCAGCCCAGCTCCCAGGTAGTGGCCGAAGTGAGCTTCGTTCCCCCGACCGACAAGCAGTACACGATTGTGAAGGCCGAAGGCAACGACCGCGGCACCGGGATTGTGCGCCGCATCCTGGACCACGAAACGGTAATGGCCAGCCACTGGCAGCCGCACGACATTAGCCCCGCGAACTACAACTTCGCGCTGCTTGGACGCGAGCCCATCGATGGGCACGATTGTTACATTCTGCAGCTGCTGCCCAAGCGCGAGGCGGTCGAGTTGGTAAGAGGCAAGGCGTGGGTGGATGCCCAGAGCTTCGAGATTCGCCGCATCGCCGGCGAGACGGCGAAGAGCCCGTCGGTTTGGGTGAAGAAAGTTGATGTCACGCTTAACTACGGCAATGTGAATGGCATTTGGCTGGAGACATCGACAAAGGCGAGCGCTGACGTGCGCTTCGCCGGAATGCACGTGCTGACCTCCCGGGAGCTGGATGTGCGCACCGCGACCTATAACGCGCGCGCCAGCAAGCCGGTCGTGCAGCGGCAACGCAACAGCCGGCTCGCGGCCGACACAGCCATCTGGGTCGCACACTGAAGAGCAGTGGTCAGTGGCCGCTTGACCCGTCACGCCTTACCTTACCGCTGATACCGCTGACTTACCTACGCCTGACCGCCTGACCGCCAGCCCTTGGCAACTGACCACTTACGTCCGAAACCCTGACAACTATCCGCTCCCCCTCCCGCTACTTCGCCAATCCCAAGGCGAAGGCTGCTACGAACAGCAGCACCAGGGCCAGGCGCCAGCGGCGGCCTTCGGGCAGCGGGCCGCCGCCGTGCACGCGCGGAGGTACCCAGAACAGCGCGACCACGGCAAGAATGAGCGCGGGGACGAGGAGAAAGGCGAAGAGCGCGTAATGCGAGCCATCCAGCGACAGGATGGTGTGTGCTCGAAAGGGCGGGGCGAGCGTGCTCCCCAGAAACCAGCACAACACCGCACTGCCTAAGCCGGCGATGGCTCCCAGGATGCGCAGGATGGGCGAAGTCATGGCGGGTGTTTGCGCGGCGGGGCGATGCTCATCCCGTCAGCGCGCTTAGCAGTCTACCAGCCGATACCGAGAGCCCCAAAACACCGGTAGAGCGGGGTAGTGGCTCAACTTGAAATTTGATCGCTTGCGCTGCCGGGTGGCGCACGCCTTCGAGGCGTGCACATTGCGCCTAACACTGACGCCGGCATGAAAGGCAGCTCGACCTGCTGCGAATGGCGGACGGCCTCATCCTCGGCTATCGTACGGGCGTGATCGCCTGCGCGCCGACGCGGCTGAGCTGCCACGGCTTCGGCTTGGGCATTCCCGGCTGCATCGCCATGCCCGACATCTTCAGCTCGGCGGTGTTGGCGCTCATCAGCCGCATGACATAGAGATCGCTCTGCTGCGTGCTGGGGTCTTTCACCGTCATTACCAGCCCATCGCCCAGAAGCACCGCTTTCTCGACCGCGCTGGTGGTCTGCTCCTGGCCCACACTCTTCAGATCGCCGGAGTTCTGGAATTGCAGATCGTGCGCCCGTTGCAGCGTGCCGATCAGGTGATCGCCCTGCTCGTTCAGCTTAACGGTGATCCAGGGGTGGCCTTGAAAGGTCCCTATCCATGAGCCGGCATATCCGGCCAGGGGAGACTTGCGCGCGGGCGCGTTCTGCATTCCCGGCGACATGGAGGTCTGGGCCGCCGCCACAATGGCGCATGAGAGCATAAGCAGTGCGATAGATAAAACGCGTTTCATCGGATTCTCCTTCTGAGCTTCCGTTCAGGATTCTACTCCGGCTTACACCGGTTCAAGGGTACGGGTAGTGCAGCGCTTCAGCGCCGTACTGCGACGGAGTTTCACGGTAGAGCCCGCTTCAGGGGGCGAAAAGTTTGTGCGTAACGGCAGCTCCCGCGCGAGATAAAGCTCGCTCGGGAGAACGAAATGGAAGGGCAGAACGCTGGCCTGAAGGCCAGCACAACCCGTACGGCCAGCACTGGAAAGCGGCCGGCTGAAGCCGGCTCTACAACATAAACATCGCGCCAGACGCTAACCTAAGGTTCGCTCTACCGGCAACAGCAGAAACAAAATGTTCTAGTACACCGCGATACCGGCATATCCGACGACCATGTCCTTGTCGCCGGAGACGTCGCCCGAGGTGGCGTAGCGGATAAGCTCGGCCTGGCCGGCGCCGAGTTTGCGCGCGGCGGTGAGCATCGCCACCGTGGGGCCATAGCCGCACATGCTGATGTTGGCGTCGTGCACGATGTCGTAGAGGCCGCGCGGATCGAGCGCCAGGACCTGATCGATGGCGCGCCGGTCCTTCACCCGGGTGACGCTGTCGCTTTCGTAGTGGTTCATGTCGCTGGAGGCGATCACCAGCACGGGTTCGCGCCGCTGCGCCAGCAGGTTGCCCAGCGCGATTCCCAGAGCGCTGAGGACCTCGAAGTTGCCGGTGCCGACCGCGATGGGGACAAACTGAAATCCGGGCGCCAGCAGCTGGAGAAAGGGAAGCTGCACCTCGAGGGCGTGTTCGGAGCGGTGCGCTGCATCGTCTTCCGACAGCAGCGGCATGCGCCGCTTCAGCTCGGCGGCAAGCTCCTCGTCAATGGGAGCGTCGCCCAGCGGAGTATGCCATGCGCCCTGGCTCATGATGGCCAGCGGCTCGCCCATGCCGGTGTGGTTAGGGCACAGGATGACGACGCGCTGCGGCAGCTCCAGCCGGCGATAGACCGCCCCGGCCACGTGTCCGGAGTACATGTAGCCGGCGTGAGGCACGACGCAACCGATGGCGCGAATGGATGGGCCGGCGTCGGGTGCGGTGGACGGCGCGGTATAGCTTTGCACTTCGGCGCGCAGGCGCTGCGGGTTGGCCGGATAGAAGCGGCCGGCGACGGCGGGCTGGCGGATGCTGGACATCGAAAAGCTATTTCACCACGGAAGCACGGAAGACACGGAAGTTTTTGCGATCATTTTCCGGCGCGCAAACTATGTCGGCAAAGGCAAGCACCGCTTTGAATTCTGAAACTTCCGTGCCTTCCGTGCCTTCCGTGCCTCCGTGGTGAACCCGTCGCAAGAACCAGTAGATTGTTCGAGGCCAGTCTATGCCGCCTGCAGCGCGCGAAATACGGCGGCGGTTTTTTCCAGAGGCATGGCTTCGGCGCGCACATCGGAGCGCAGACCTACGGACTTCAGCGCGGCGCGAATCGCCGTCTCGGGATATTGTCCGCGCAGATTGTTGAGCAGCGTCTTGCGTTTTTGCGCGAAGGCGCGCTTGAGAAAGACGATGAACGGCGCAGCTTCAAGATGCAGCTCCTGCAAGCGCGGCGCCATGGTCAGGCGCAGGACGGTCGAGTGCACCTGCGGCGGCGGCGAAAACGCTCCCGGCGGCAGGGTGAACAGTTTCTCGACGCGCGCGAACAGCTGCGCGGTCGCCGAGAGCAATCCATAATCGCGGCTGCCCGGCAGGGCGGCGATGCGGTCGCCCACCTCGCGCTGCACCATGATCACCGCGCGCTCGATTTTGTCGTGCAGCTCCAGAATTCGCAGCACGATGTCGGAGGTGATGTAGTAGGGCAGATTGCCGATTACGTCGACGGTCTCCGGCTGCGTGGGACGAAGGTCGTGCAGGGGGCCGGGGCGGCGTCCGACGATGGAAGGGAACTCGGCAGTGACGAAGTCCGACTCCAGCACTTCCAGGTTGGGGCGGGTGGCGAAGTTCATGCGCAGCTGCGCGGCCAGCACGCGATCGAGTTCGATCCCGATGACGCGCCGGGCGCGCGCCAGCAGCAGGCGGGTGAGCACGCCGCTTCCCGGCCCGATTTCGATGACGGTGCGGTTGGAGACATCGCCCAGGGCTTCGACGATGCGCTGCGCCGCGCCGGCATCGACGAGGAAGTTTTGTCCGAGCTTCGGTTTGCGCGTGGCGCCGGAGCCGGCGCGCTTTTTGGCCGCGGTCTTAGGCACGTTGACCCTCTTCCGACCCGACAATTAGACTCAGGTGTTTCGTCATTTCCTCAGCGTAGCTCAACGACCAGTTTGCACCAGGCGGGAATTGTGCCGCGCTGGGAGGTTCGATGCATATCGTGTTCGCCGCATCCGAGTGCGTACCGTTCTCCAAGACCGGTGGCCTCGCCGATGTGATTGGAGCGCTGCCGCCGGCCCTGGCCCATCTTGGCCATCAAGTCACGGTCTTCCTGCCCCGCTACAAGCAAACCAAGCTCGACAATCCCAAGACCGTCATCCGCAGCATTACCGTTCCCTTCGACGACCGCTACCGTTTCTGCTCGGTGCTCGACGGCGGGGCGCATGCCGGAGTGCAATTTTATTTCATCGAGTATCCCGCATTCTTCGATCGCGACGGGCTCTACGGCACGACGCTAGGCGACTATCACGATAATGCCGAACGTTTTGCGCTGTTCTCGCGCGCCGTTCTGGAGGCGGTGAAGATCCTGGGCGCCCCCGACGTGCTGCACTGTCATGACTGGCAGACCGCGCTGGTGCCGATTCTGCTGAAGACGCTCTACACCGGCGATCCCGCCTTCGCCGCCGTGCCGTGCGTTTTTACCATTCACAACCTGGGATACCAGGGACTGTTTCAGCCGGAGATACTGCCGCTGCTGATGTTGCCGTGGGACCTGTTCACCATGTCGAAGATGGAATTTTACGGCAAGGTGAATTTTCTGAAGGGGGCGATCGAGGCGGCCGACTTCATCACCACGGTAAGCCGCAAATACGCGCAGGAGATCCAGACGGCGGAGTACGGCTTTGGACTGGAGGGCGTGCTGCGCGCGCGGGGCGCGACCATCGCCGGCATTCTGAACGCGGTCGATTACGCTTCGTGGAATCCGGAGACCGATCCCGTCATCGCCGCGCAGTACTCGGCCGACGATTTGGCCGGCAAGGCCGCGTGCAAGGCCGACCTGCTGCGCGAGTTTGGCCTGGCACAGGAGACGCAGCTGCCGGTGGTGGGCATCGTGTCGCGCTTCGTACAGCAGAAGGGGTTCGACCTGATCCAGCAGGTGGCCGACCGGCTGGCGTTGGAGGAGCTGATCCTGGTGGTACTGGGCAGCGGCCAGCGCGAGTACGAGGACCTGTTCCGCCGGCTCAACCGGCAATATCCGCAGAAGATTGCGGTGAAGATCGCCTATGACGATGCGCTGGCGCACAAAGTGGAGGCGGGCAGCGACCTGTATCTGATGCCATCGCACTACGAGCCTTGCGGGCTGAACCAGATTTACAGCATGAAGTATGGGACGGCTCCGGTGGTGCGCGCCACCGGTGGGCTGGACGATACGGTGGAGCAATTCGATCCGCGCACCGGGAAGGGGACCGGCTTCAAGTTTCGCGAGTATACCGGCGAGGCGATGCTGACGGCGCTGCGCGGCGCCGCCGCACTTTATCGCGAGGAGCCGGAGGCCTGGCGAGTTCTGATGCGCAATGCCATGGCGCAGGATTATTCCTGGACGCCCTCGGCGCGGGAGTACGTGAAGGTTTATGAGCGGGCGCGGCAAGCCAAGCAGCAGGCGGGATAGCAGCTTGTCGCTGGGTGGCACGTAGTGGCACTACACGCGCACCTTGGCGTGTCGTTATTACATGTCAATGGCGAGAAATGCAACAATAGCGCCCAATCCCAACATTCTGCGGCAGATATATTCTTGTGAAAAGCGGAACAAAACTATCCGCCGTTTGCTACTCTGGAAACAGAGTTGAGTTTGAACGCCACCCGGCCGCGAGCCGGGTTTTGTGTTTTCTGGCTCGACGCATGTCACAGCGAGTCGAATTGAAGGGGCACGGCTTCAGCCGTGCCGCAGAATGCGCCCTTATGTCTCCGGCTTTAGCCACTGAGGGACTTCGTTCGGTTGCAAACCGCGATTTCCCTCTGAGGCTAAAGCCAAACATAATCCGGCGCTTTATGGCACGGCTGAAGCCGTGCCCTTTCAAATCATGAATCATCAACACGCAGGAATGGCAATCCGGGAATTACCCGGTTAGAAGTCGATTCACCAATTTCGCTCTCACTTATGCCTAACGCTCTGATCTTTTTTGCTTACGTGGCACTCACGGCTGCTGCGATGGCGCAAACCACGACGGAACACAGGATCCCTCTGCCTACCAGCAAGACGCTGCATATTCCGGCGCCGGGCAAGCCGCAGCGCACCAACAGCATACCGACGGCAGTCGCACTCAGCCCCGACGGAAAGTATCTGGCGATCCTGAACAACGGATACGGAACGGTCGAGGCGAAGTACCAGCAGTCGATTGCGGTGCTGGAGCTCGCGACCAACCAGCTGCGCGATTATCCCGATCCGCGGCTGGGACCGAAGGCCAGGCAGACGTACTTTCTCGGCCTGGCATGGAGCAGCGATGGCCATGAGCTGTACGCGTCAATGGCATCGCTGACCGATCCCGAGGGAAAAGAGCTGGGCGATACCGGGAATGGGATCGCGGTGTATGGCGTCGGCCATGGGGCGCTGAAGGCGAAACGGTTTCTGAAGCTGCCGCTGGTGAAGCTCGGCAACGACCAGCGCTTCGCGTACAAGCCGCAGTACGTGACGAAGGGAATGGCGCCGCCGTACCCCGCGGGCATCGCTGTCGTGAAGGGCGCCGAAGGGGATCAGATCCTCGTTGCCGAGAATCTCTCCGACGACGTGGTGCTGATGAACGCGGCGGATGGCAAGGTGATCCACCGCTTCGATCTGTCGCGAGGAAGTCTCGTGCCCTCGCAGTTTCCGTACACGTGTGTCGCGAATCGCGCAGGCACGCGCGCCTGGTGCTCGCTGTGGAACGGCTCGGCCGTGGCGGAGCTGGATTTGCGGTCCGGAACAGTCGTGAAGCGGATCGACCTACTGCCGCCCAAACAGGAGACTGAGGCTTCCTCGCATCCAGTGGCTCTGTTATTGGGTTCGGACGACAAAGTTCTGTTCGCTGCGCTGGCCAATCGAGATGCGGTAGCGGTCATCTCCACAGCAGGTTTTCGCACTGCGGTGTATTACTTCGATACGCGATTGCCTAATCGCCCGAATGGTGGAACCTATCCCAACGCGCTGGCGCTATCGCCTGATGGTGCCCGGTTATACGTGGCGAACGCCTCGTCGGACGCTATCGCAGTTTTTGAGCCAATGACTGCGTTGACGGCGGCATACTTTATTCCGACCGAGTGGTATCCGACGGCACTGGCCGTGCATGGGGACGAGTTACTCATCGCTACGGGCAAAGGCCAGGGCACCGGACCCAATGCCGTATCGGCAGACAAGGGCAGGGAGCCGGGCAAAGGTCCGCACCAGTACATCGCGACGATGCTGCACGGCTCGATTGCGCGCGTGAATTTGCCGGATGCGGAGCGGCGGCGCGACGAGCTTACGGCGGAAGTCGTGCGCAGCAACCAGGTCTCGGGGCGCACGGCTGAGGTCAGCTTCAAGGGTGGCGCGAATCCCATCAAGCACGTCATCTACGTCATCAAGGAAAACCGCACCTACGACCAGATCTTCGGCGACATTCGCGAGGGCAACGGCGATCCGTCGCTGGTGATGTACGGCGAGGCGATCACGCCCAACCAGCACAAGCTGGCACGGCAGTTTGGCGTCATCGACAACTTCTACGACAGCGGCGAAGTTTCGGGTGACGGGCATGTGTGGTCGACCTCGGCCATCTCCAGCGACTACACCGAGAAGACCTGGCAGATCACCTATCGCGGCCATGAACGCACCTACGATTACGAGGGCTGGACGGGCGACATCATCCCGATGAACGCCGGCGTGCCGGATGTGAACGAGCCGTCGACGGGCTATCTGTGGGGCAATCTCGCGCGGCACAATCTCTCCTACCGGCACTACGGCGAGTTTGTTTCGACGGCGTGGTGCCACGGCGAAGACGAAGACGAGCCGGCATCGCTGGGCGGGCTGGCGCAGAAGCCGTCCGACTGTCCGCGGAAGGAAGTGAAGCCGGGCGAGGAGTTTCCGGCAAAAATGGGCGGCGGCAAGAGCCCGTACCAGTATCCGGTCCCGATCATCGCCTACGACATTCCGACCAAGCCGGAGCTGAAGGGCCACTACGATCCGAACTACGCGGACTTCAGGCTGGATTACCCCGATCAGCTTCGCGCCGACGAGTTTCTGCGCGAGTTCGCGGGTTTCGTGAAGGCGCGCGAGAGCGGCCAGGGCGAGCAGTTGCCGCAATTCGTGCTGCTGCGCCTGCCCAACGATCACACCGCCGCCACGCGTCCCGGCATGCCGACACCGTATGCCTGTTTGGCCGACAACGATCTCGCGGTGGGGCGGGTGGTTGAGGCGGTTTCGCACAGTCTTTACTGGGATGACACCGCAATTTTCGTGCTGGAGGACGATGCGCAGAACGGCGCCGACCATGTCGATGCGCATCGCAGCACGGCGCTGGTGATCAGCAAGTATGCGCCGGGTGCGGCGCAGCAGCCCGCGGTACATCACGAGTTCTACACCACCGTGAACCTGATTCACACTATGGAGACGCTGCTGGGATTGCCTCCGATGAACGCGAACGATGCCTACGCTCCGGTGATGGCGCCGCTGTTTGCGGGCGCGGGCGATCAGCCGGCGTTCCAGGCCGATTACCGCAATCGCGATAATGGGACGATCTACCAGGCCAATGACGCCCATGCGGCGGGCGCGAAGCAATCGTCGAAGATGGATTTCTCCCATGCCGATGCGGCCGATGCCGATAAGTTGAACGCGATCCTGTGGCGTGCGGCGAAAGGGAATGTGCCCATGCCGGCGCCAAAGCACACGGTGTTTGCGGCAGAGCCGCGGCATCGGGATGCGGACGATTAGCGGTCCGGATCGGCGAAGCTTCGAACAACGACGCCTGGCGCGGTAGCCGATCCAAAGCGCGAATCCGCAGATTGTCATCACGAGCCGCAGGCGAAGGGATCTGCTGTCCTTCCGAGCCACGGGAAAGCAGATTCCTCGCTTCGCTAGTAATGACAATCTTCTGATTCGGTCAGCAGTACCTGCGTAATCACCGTCTTCTGATTCGGTCAGCAGTACCACCGGAATGACAACCTTCATGATTCGGTTGGCAGTACCTATCCGACCTATCTGTTTCGACAGAAGTTCTTGAGACGCCACCTCTCCGGATAGAAGTATCGGCGCACCTCTTCCGACAAGAGTTATTTAGGCGCACCGCTGTCAACTCCGATGTTTTCTGGCGGGGTTTGGCATTAGAATGTGGGCAGCTCTGCCGTTCGCCATCGGGTCGGAGCTAATGGGCCCCGATCTTCTATGTCATCCCCGGAATTTCTATCGCAGGTGCGGCCCGCTGAAATCTTGCGGGAAGCCATCTTGCGCCACGTCCGCTACACGCTGGTCCGGCCGACGTTGGGTCTCTCTCCCGCCGACTATCTGAAGCCGGTCGCGCTGGCCATTCGCGACCGCATCGTGGAGCGCATGCTGGAGACCGAGCTGCGCTATCGCCACAAGGACCCCAAGCGCCTGTATTACCTCTCGATGGAATTTCTGATGGGGCGGTCGCTGGGCGACAACATCTCGAACCTGCGGCTGGAGGAGCTGTGCCGCGAGGTGCTGGCCGGCTTCGGCGTGAGCCTCGACGAGGTGCTGGAAAGCGAGAATGACGCGGGCTTGGGCAACGGCGGCCTGGGCCGGCTGGCGGCGTGTTTTCTCGAGTCGATGGCCACGCTGGGCATGCCCGGCTTCGGCTACGGCATCGACTACGAGTTTGGCCTGTTCAAGCAGGAAATCTTCAACGGCTTCCAGCGCGAGAAGCCCGACCGCTGGAAGGTGAACGGCACGCCCTTCGAGATCGAGCACCTGGAAGAGGCGGTGAACGTCCCTATCTATGGGCGGGTGGACGGTCCGCGCGAGGTGGAGCACAGCCTGGAGCAGGTGTGGACCAGCCAGAAGATCGTGCTCGGCATTCCGTCCGACATGCCGATCGTCGGCTATCTGGGCCAGACGGTGAACTGGCTGCGGCTGTTTACGGCGCGTTCGTCGGAAGACTTCGACATCGAGATCTTCAACCGCGGCGATTACATTCGCGCGGTCGAGCAGAAGATCCAGTCGGAGAACATTTCGCGCGTGTTGTATCCCTCCGACTCGGTGATGAGCGGCAAGGAGCTGCGCCTGGTGCAGGAGTATTTCCTGGTGGCCTGCGCCATCGGCGACATCATGCGGCGCTTCCGCATGCAGCATAAGAACATCGAGCTGCTACCGGCGAAGATCGCCATCCAGATGAACGACACCCATCCCAGCCTGGCGGTGGCCGAACTGATGCGCGTGCTGCTGGACGAAGAGAAGCTGCCCTGGGAGCAGGCGTGGGACATCACGCGCGAGACGCTGGCCTACACCAACCACACGCTGCTGCCCGAGGCGCTGGAGAAGTGGTCGGTGCCGCTGCTGGAAAAAGTGCTGCCGCGGCACATGCTCATCGTCTTTAACATCAACCACGAATTTTTGCGCGACATGCAGCAGTACTCGTTTCTGGACGACGAGAAGCTGCGCAAGATGTCGATCATCGAAGAGGGTTACGAGAAGCAGGTGCGGATGGCGCACCTGTGCATCGTGGGCAGCCACTCGGTGAATGGCGTCTCCAAGCTGCATTCCGACCTGCTGGTCAACTCGCTGGCGCCAGAGTTCGCCCGCATCTGGCCGGAGCGCTTCAACAATAAGACGAACGGCGTAGCGCCGCGGCGCTGGCTGATGCAGGCCAACAGCGGGCTGACCGACCTCATCAGCCACACCCTCGACGAGAACAAGTGGATTACCGACCTGCGCAAGCTGCGCGACCTGGAGCCCTTCGCCTACGATCCCGAGTTCTGCCGGCAGTTCAAGCAGGTGAAGCGGCAGAACAAGCTGCAACTGGCGGAGCTGACGCACGCTCTGACCGGCGTCTCCATCGATCCCGACTCGATGTTCGACGTGCAGATCAAGCGCATCCACGAATACAAGCGGCAGCTGCTGAACGTGATGGGCATCATCCACGACTACCTGGGGCTGGTGGAGCATGGCGTCACGCCCACCGTGCCGCGGAGCTACATCTTTGCCGGCAAGGCAGCGCCGGGATACTGGGCGGCCAAGCAGATCATCAAGCTCATCCACAGCGTCGCCGATGTGGTGAACAACGACGAGAAGGCGCGCGACTACATGAAGATCGCCTTTCTGCCCGACTATCGCGTGTCGCTGGCGGCGGTGATCATCCCTTCGGCCGAGCTGAGCGAGCAGATTTCGATGGCCGGCATGGAAGCCTCCGGCACCGGCAACATGAAGCTGGCCATGAATGGCGCGCTCACCATCGGCACCTACGACGGCGCCAACATCGAGATTGCGGAGGAAGTGGAGGAGGAGAACGTGTTCATCTTCGGCCTGCGCGCCGAAGAGATCCGCGCGATGCAGCAGAAGGGCTCCTACAATGCGCGTGAGCGCTACGATAGCGATGCCGACATTCGCGAGGTGATGGATGCGCTGGCCTCCGACCGCTTCTGCCCCAATGAACACGGCCTGTTCCGCTGGATCTTCGACGAGCTGGTGAATCGCGGCGACCGCTACTTCCATCTCGCCGACTTTCCCAGCTACATCGAGACGCAGCGCCGCATCGACGGCGAATACCTGAACGAGGAAGTCTGGTGGCGCAAGGCGGTGCTGAACGTGGCGCGCATCGGGAAGTTTTCCAGCGATCGCTGCGTGAATGAGTATGCCAAGGAAATCTGGCATATCGGGCAATTTGAGCGGTCGTCCCGCGGCGCGAAGGGCAAGGCGCCGAAGCCGGCGCCGGCTGCCAAGGTGGACGAGCAGCCGAGGCCGGCAGACGCGACGGAGACCCCGGCCGAGGCGGAAGAGAAGCAAGTGGCGGATTGAGTGCCGGATTTTATTGACTTCGTGGGTAAAGCGGTGCAGGGTTGCGGTGCTCGGCCTGGAACGGGCGCGGCTTCACAATCTGCTGAAAAGCCGGAAAGGTAGCTTCTCGCGAGCTAAAGCTCGTTCGGAAGCAAGAAATTAAATTCCTAGACGCTGGCCTGAAGGCCAGCTCTACGTGAACAGCTCCTCGGGGCGAATTTTTCAGCAAACCGTGCAGCCGTGCGGTCGGGAAACAGGATGGGGGTACGCCTTCTCAGGTACCGAGGGTGTCGCCCGCAGCGGCTGAAGCCGATCTCCTTGCTCTCTTGCGGCACGCCTGAAGGCGTGCCCTTTCAAAGCCGGTTATACGAACGCCGTGAAGGCTCGAATTCTGTGTCGTGAAGGCTCGAATCCTGTGCTGTGAACGTTCGAATCCCGTGTCGTGAACGCCCGAATCCCATGTCGTGAACGCTCGAACCCTGTGTCCTTTCATTTCTTCAAGCCAGATCAGAGTACGGACCTCGCGCAGCAGCGCGACCGCATGATCCAGGAACAGCTGCGGGCGCGCGGCATTCGCGATGAGCGGGTGCTGGCGGCGATGACGAAGGTCCCGCGCGAGGTATTCGTGGGCGCCGGCGATCGCGGCCAAGCGTACGGCGATTTTCCCCTGCCGATCGGCGCCGGCCAAACCATCTCGCAACCCTACATGGTCGCCGCCATGGTGGAGGTTCTCGACGTGCAGTCCAGCGACTGCGTGCTCGAGATCGGCACCGGTACAGGATATGAAGCGGCGGTGCTGGGCGAGCTGGCCGGCGAGGTTTGGACCATCGAGCGCCACATCGAGCTGGCCGACCGGGCGCGTGACATCCTGGAAGAGCTGGGCTCGACGAACGTGCATGTGCTGCACGGCGACGGCAGCCGCGGCGTACCTGAAGAAGCGCCCTTCGACAAGATTCTGGT
>DASRGM010000168.1:0-3706 GCA_035651035.1 Terriglobales bacterium | reverse complement strand
GCTCCGGCGTCCACTGGTATTCCTGGGGCGGACGCGATCCGCTGCACGAATACCTCACCCGCGTCGACGCGCTCTACCGCGAACTCGAAGAGAGCCTCGACGCCACCATCGCCGAGCGCCTCGCCGACGCCGAAGCCAACGGCATCGACCCCTCGCAGCGCGGCGCCACCTGGACCTATCTCACGACGGATCGCCCCTTCGGCCTCTACACCGAGCGCATCTTCGCCGGCATGGTCCGCAAAATGGGCAAACTCCAGCTCTGGGGGTAATTGACGTCTCTGTTTTTGGCTCTTCTCCGCGTCTTCCTCCGCGCCTTATAGTTCTCCCAGGATGATTTATTGAAGTTTTGGTCTGTACACCGATTAAGGGTGTACGGTCCCCTTCTGCTCTGCAATGCGTTATTACAGAACAGAAGCGGGCTCCCCGCCGCCAGGAATTACCGCGCCTGAGCAACGATGCTTTCGCGGAGTCGTTTCCCGCGGCGGGGAGCGTCTGGCTCCTGAAACGAATACTCAGAAACCGTCTGTCACGACTACTATAAGACTTTCGCTGGAACCAGGCCAGCCCGCTTCGGAATGGAGATTCCGTATGTCGACGATTCCGGCCGTTCCGGCCGCACCTGAACCAGTCTTCGTTGCCTTCGCAGCCATCGACTGGGGCTCGAAAAAACACGTCGTTGCGTCCGTGTCCGCTGAGGGCGGCCGCATCGAAATCAGCCAACTCGATAACACTCCTGAAGCCGTCGAGCTTTGGGCCGCCAACCTCCGCCGTCGCTATCCCGGCGGACTCATCGCCGTCGCCATTGAACAGAAACGCGGCGCCGTCATTTTTATGCTCAGCAAGTATGATCACCTGGTCCTCTACCCGGTGCCGCCCACCATGTCGGCTGCCTACCGGCGCGCCTTCGTCCCCTCCGGGGCCAAGGACGACAATGGCGACACGCGCTTGCTGCTGGATCTGATCCGTCACCACCGCGATCGCCTCACACCCCTGCACCCGGACACTCGCGAAACACGGCTCCTCCAGTTCCTTACCCAAGACCGGCGCCGGCTGGTTGAGCAGAAGGTCAGAGTCGTACAACAACTCACCGATTGCGTATCCCAGTATTTTCCCCAACTCCTCACCTGGTTCGGGCCTCTGGACACGCCGTTGATTGATGCTCTACTGCAGCGATGGCCCACTCTGCAGCAGTTACAGCATTCGCACCCTGGCACCCTGAAACGCTTTTTTACCGAGCATCGCTCGTGGGACGACGACCGCATCGCCGAGTTGATTCACAAAATCCATGCCGCCGTCGTTGCCACCGATGACCCAGTCGTCCTGGAGGCCTGTAGCCTCAAGACCACAGCTCGCCTCTCCCAACTGGCGGTGCTGCGAGAACAGATCGCCGTCTATGACAAGCGCATCGCTGCTGTCACTGCCGATCACCCTGACGCGCCCATTTTTCAATCTTTTCCAGGCGCCGGGGCAGCTCTAGCGCCGCGCCTTATCGCCGTCTTCGGAACCGACCGCAGCCGGTGGCGCGACGCCGCCGATCTCCAGTGCTTCAGCGGCATTGCGCCCATCCTCATCAGCAGCGGCAACTCCCGTCGCATCGTCATGCGGCGCGCCTGTCCCAAATTCGTTCGCCAGACGTTCCATGAGTTGGCCACTCACGCGATCCGCTTTTGCCCCTGGGCAAAGCTGCTCTATGAAAAGCATTTGCATCCCGATAAGAAGAACCATCACGCCTGTGTACGGGTGGTGGCGTTTCAGTTGATTCGTATCGCTCTCCGCTGTTGGCTCAATCGAGAACCCTACGATGAGCGCATCTTCTTAGCGGCACAGCAGCGACGCAACTCGCCGTTTGCCGGCAAGACTGGATCTGATCCCGCAATCGAGTTTGAAACCAAAGCAGGTTTTCAGAAGCTCACCGCGAAAAAGCCCAGCGGCTCGCGTTAGGTTCTTCTCGATAGCTTAGGCTCGGGCGTCAAGGCGCGCCCTCCATCTCGACTACACTGGCCTGAACGAAAGGCATGTTCTATTTTTGTCTCTTCGCGACGGCGCATCGCGGCTGTACACCTCGACCCAGTGAATCTGCCAGCAAGGATAAAAATAATTATTGACAATCCAACTCAGAAGACTCCGCGGTAAATTCGATGGCACCCGCCTCCTGATCTGTGACTCCTTGTCTTACAATTTAAGAGTATCTACTCCTGAATCGGGAGGCGCCGCCTTGACGCGCTTTCATCTTTTGCTCGCTCTAGCCGCCGTGCTTTCGACCACGGCATTCGCGCAAGGACCCAGGATCGATATCCATCTGGATCCCCAACCTGCCATCAGCGGGGGCTGTCCCGCGAAAGTCCACTTCACCGGCAGCATTCGAACTTATGAGCCCGTGGAGGTCACCTACCAATGGCTCCGCAGCGACGGCTCGCACACGGAACACACGCTGAGTTCCACCCTTGGCAAATCGCACCCGATCGCCGTCGATTGGCAACTGAACAAGAGCCTGAACGGCTGGATGCAATTGGTGATTGTGGCGCCCAAGCACCTGCAGACCATCAAGGCGAACTTTTCGGTGAACTGCGGCCATTAGTGTCTTATTGCTTCGACGGCCCGTACAGCACCCGTCCCGGCCGTTCGCTCGTGACCTTGTCGTCGCGCAGTGCGAACTTACCGTTGACGATCACATCGCGCACGCCCACCGAATACTGATGCGGCTTCTCGTAAGTCGCCCGATCCCCGATCTTCTCCGGATCGAATAGCACCACGTCGGCCTTCATTCCGGGACGCAGCAGTCCGCGATCCCAAATCTTCAAACGCGCCGCCGGGTAGCCCGACATGCGCCGCACGCCCTCTTCCAGCGTCAGCACGTGCTGCTCGCGCACGTACACGCCCAACACGCGCGCGAACGTCCCGTAGCTGCGCGGATGCGGCGCCGCCTGTCCGAACACCGGTATCTCGCCGTCGGACGCGATCATCGTGTACGGCGACCGCAGAATGCGCAGCACGTCCTCCTCTTCGATGGCGTGATAAACCGCCGAGCAGCCGCCCTTCTGCTGCAGTTCCATCGCCGTCTCGGCGGCGTTCTCAATCGTCGGCTCCACTCCGCGAGCGCGCGTGATCTCCGCCAGATTCTTCCCCGCAAGCGTCCGGTCGAATCCGCAGCTTGCAATCGCAATGTTCTTCGGATCGCCGCCGCCCCGATCGAACTTGATGTTGTCCACGATCACCGACTTGATCTGCGCGCGCTGCGCCGGCGCATTCAATCGCTCCAGCACCGATTGCCTCCCGCCCTCCAGCGCCCACTGCGGAAACAGCGCCGCGATTCCCGTGCTCGACGCCGTGTACGGGTACTGATCGATCGTCACGTCGACGCCGCGTGCGCGCGCCGCCTCCACCAACTTCAGCGTCTCGACGCTCTGTCCCCAATTCGCCTTCCCGATAATCTTGTGATGCGTGATCTGCGTCGGCAGCCCGCCCTCCTCGCCGATGCGAATCGTCTCGCGCACCGAATCCAGCACGTGCGAAGCTTCGTCGCGCATGTGCGAAATGTGGATGCCGCCCATCCTGCCCACCACCTTGGCGATCTCGATCACTTCCTCGGTCGGCGTGAAATTCCCCGGCACGTAGAACAGTCCCGTCGAAAGTCCGAACGCGCCGTCGCGCATCGCCTGCGCCGCCAGCGCTTTCATCTTCTCGATCTCTTCCGGCGTGGCCTTGC
>DASRGM010000167.1:0-3003 GCA_035651035.1 Terriglobales bacterium | reverse complement strand
CCCTTTTGTCGCCCTGCTGGTCTCGGGCGGCCATACACAGATCATGCAGGTCGAAGGGGTCGGGCGCTATCGTTTGTTGGGTGAAACGCGCGATGACGCCGCCGGGGAAGCCTTTGACAAGACGGCCAAGCTGCTGGGACTGCCCTACCCCGGAGGACCGGCGCTGTCCCGGCTGGCGCAGAGCGGAAATTCCCAGCGCTTCAGCCTGCCCCGGCCGATGCTCGATAGCGGCGATCTAGATTTCAGCTTTTCGGGCTTAAAAACCGCGGTGCTGACACTGGTACACCACACCGGCGCGGACGAGCGGACTCGCGCGGATGTCGCCGCTTCGATTCAGGCCGCGATCGTCGACGTGCTGGTTGGCAAGGCGCGGATGGCGATGCGATCCACTGGACTGGAGCGGCTTGTGGTGGCGGGCGGGGTCGGCGCCAACCGCGAGCTGCGCGCCCGACTCGACATCGCCGCCGCCCGCGAGAGCTTCGCGGTTTTCTATCCGCCGCCTGACCTGTGTACCGACAACGGGGCGATGGTTGCCTTTGCCGGGGCAATGCGGCTCGCCACGGCCCGCACTGGCGCGCAGGGTTTCAGCGTGCGTCCCCGCTGGGAGCTTGCTTCGCTTCCCTCGACAACCTGATGCGGGTCTCGGTGCCGTCGTTCAGCTTCCGGATGTTCGAACGATGCCGCCAGACAAGCAGTAACGCGATCAACGTCAACGATCCAGTCATCCAGGACACACCAAACAGCGCTGCCGCGCCGAAGGGTGCAACACACGCGGCGGCAATCGCGGCGAGGGAAGAATAGCGGAACGCGGCCGCCACGACGAGCCATGTTGCCACCAGCGCGAGACCCAGGCGCCAGTCTGCGACGAACACGATCCCGGCGGCAGTCGCTACGCCCTTGCCACCCTTGAAGCGGAAGAATACCGGGTAGAGGTGTCCAAGGAATACCACAAGCGGCACCGCCGCCAGCGCGAGGTCAGTCAGCGCCAGGGCCGGCGCCAGACGCTGCGACAGCGCTAGCGCCACTGCACCCTTGAGCGCGTCGCCGGCTAACGTGAGCGCCGCAGCCACCTTGTTGCCGGTGCGCAGCACGTTGGTGGCGCCCGGATTGCCCGAGCCGTAGGTATGCGGATCCGGAAGGCCCAGCACCCGACTTACCACGACCGCAAAGGAGATCGAGCCGAGCAGATAGGCCGTGAAAATCAAGGCAAGTTGAATCATCCTGGGGTAATCCTAGCCTCTCGGGTGGTGCTTGGCATGGAGCTGCCGCAGCCGTTCCCGTGCCACATGGGTATAGATCTGGGTCGTAGAAATATCGGAATGGCCGAGCAGCATCTGCACCACGCGCAAGTCTGCGCCGTGATTGAGCAAGTGGGTGGCGAACGCGTGGCGCAGCGTATGCGGCGAAATCGCCTTATCGATCCCCGCCACCGTCGCATATCGCCGGACCAGATTCCAGAAAGCCTGCCGCGACATGCCTCTGGCATGGGCGGTGACAAACAGCATGTCGGAGGTACGGCCGTGGAGCAGCGCCGGCCGTGTTCCCGTGAGATAGATGCGCAGCCAATGTAGCGCTTCTTCGCCAATCGGCACCAGTCTTTCTCTCGCCCCCTTGCCGAGGATGCGTACTACGCCAGCGTTCTGGTTGAGCTGCGAAATCTTCAGGCCTACCAGCTCCGATACCCGCAGCCCGCTCGCGTACAGCGTCTCCAGCATCGCGCGATCCCGTACGCCAAGCGCTGTCGACTCGTTCGGCGCCGCGAGCAATGCTTCAACGTTTTCCTCGGTCAGGCTTTTCGGCAGCGCCCGCGGCAGCTTTGGCGATTCGATCTGGAGCGTCGGATCGGCGCCGATGCGTCCCTCACGCAGCAGGTGCCGGTAGAAGCGTTTCAGGCTCGAAAGCAGACGTGCCGCCGAGCGTGGCCGCGTGTGCTGCTGAAAACGATGCGAGAGATAGGCGAGCAGATCGGCGCGCTCGGCCTGCGTGAGGGTCCTGCCGCGCCGCTCAAGAAGCCAGTCGCCGAACTGCCGGAGATCGCGGCGATACGCGTCCAGCGTGTGGCGCGACAGGCCGTCCTCGAGCCACAGCGCATCGCAGAACTCGTCGAGAAGTGCGCCTGGGGCGGGAGCAATCATGAAAGAGCGCCTTCGTGCGCAAGCAGCCAGTGCTTGATATCAATTCCCCGGCCGCGGGTTGCGTGCATGAAGCCGCCGATACCTCGGCTTCCGACCACGCGATGGCAGGGAATTACCAGGGGAAGCCGATTCGCGCCGCAAGCCAGGCCCACCGGGCGCGGAGCAGAGCGGACCCGCTTGGCCACGTCAGCGTAGCTCAGAACCTCCCCCGGCGGAATGTCACGCACCGCGGCCCAGACCCGCCGCTGAAACTCCGTGCCGCGAGTGATATACGGTAAATCGAATCGAAATTCTGCGTCGTCGATGTAACAGCCCAACTGTCTGCAAACTTCGGCGGCAAAAGGTGTCAACGGGCGCAGCTCGGCGGCCTCCACGGGAAGATATTCTAGCGCGCTGAGCACCTCGCCCTGCACGCGCACGCCTATGACGGCGAACGGGGCGCGCAGCCTGGCCTGGAATCCGTCAAGCGCCATCACGTCGAAGCCATTCCCGCTCGCTTTCTCCCGCCCCGGCCACCGCAGCATCCAGGGCGCGGTATTGCGCGATCCGAGACTGGACCGCGGGGAAAAATCGGAGTGTGCATACACCATGTGCAAACCGCGCGAAAATAAATAGTTCAGTTTTGCACAAGCCCGGATCTTGCTGCAACGTCGCGCCGCCATGATCGCAAGTGCACCGTTCGCACGGGCAGCGCCGTTCGGAGCGGCCGCGCTTGAACGTAGCATCTCAACATCATCCACGCGCTTCCCCTTCCCCTCGGTCGCCGTGGGTCCCTATACTTTGGCCATCCGGCCCCGAGCATCCCCCAAATGAGTACCGAGCCACTACATCCGGTAACCACAACCTGCCGGTACGAGGATATGCGGCT
>DASRGM010000166.1:0-5244 GCA_035651035.1 Terriglobales bacterium | reverse complement strand
GTGTGGTCGACGGACACGTTGTGACGTTCAACTTAGTATGCTAGTTCGGCGGCTTGGGTACCCGCGCATGACCATCGATGATGCTGCGCTCCGCTCTCCGTCTCCAAATTCTTCCGTGTCGCAATCTGGGCAGGCGAACGCAACCTCACGAGTTTTTGTCATTCCTGCGCGGCAGTAAATGACTGCCATGTTGGCCACGAATCGACTTGAGCGTCATCTGTGGAGCGCATGCCGACACCTCTGCACAGTTCAGATATGTTCGGGAATCTGGTACGGGCCGATGAATTTGGGTTGCTGTGCGTTGGCGGCCCCGGGAGCCTTCGTTGACACGCTTTGGCGGCAGCCCTATACTCCGCTGCACAACTCGTTTCGGAGGTTTTATGTCGAAACGTACGCCAGCCTTGTTTGTCCTTGCGATACTCACCTCGTTAGCCCTCGCAACGCCTGTTTTCGCGCAACAGCCAACGCTCACGCCTCAGAACAGCAACACCAGCCAGCTGCTGATCGCCGTCAGTCCGGTCAATGAGAATGTGGTCTGGGCCGTGGGAACGAGCAGCACATTCGTCGTGACGACAGATGGTGGCGCGCATTGGCGCGCCGGGTTCGTGCCTACGCAAAACGCCGCCGACGTGCAGCTCCGGGATGTACAGGCGATCAGCGATCAGATTGCCTACGTGCTGGCCATCGGCACGTTTCCGCAGGATTTCGCCATCTACAAAACGGAAGACGGCGGCCGGAGCTGGACACAGCAGTTCGACAACCAGCTAGCCGGCGCCTTCTACGACTGCTTCGCGTTCTGGACTCCCACGAACGGCGTCGCGCACAGCGATTCCGTCAATGGGGTCTTCCCCGACCTTCGCACGACCGACGGCATGACGTGGCAGAGCATCGCCAACAATATGCCGCCAGCGCTCCCCGGCGAAGCGTCGTTCTCCGCCAGCGGTACGTGCATAGCGGCGCAGGGCACCTCCAATGCGTGGATTGTCACCGGCGGCGCGAGCATCTCGCGAGTTCTCGCGACCACCGACGGGGGCAATACTTGGGCAGCGTACCAGACTCCGCTTCACAGCTCGCCCACGGCAGGCCCATTCAGCGTAGCGTTCCGCGATGCCAGCAATGGAATCATCGGTGGCGGCGACCTGGCGCCCGGGGATTTCAGCACCGTGTCGCAAGCGGCCACATCACACGATGGAGGCCAGAGCTGGCAGCTCACGAACCATCCGCCATTGGCATATCCCATCTTCTGCGTTTCCTACCTGACCAACACGACGGGTGTAGGTGGTGGAAACGATCTTATTCGTGACGGCCAAAAGCGCAGCCCGACCGATTACACGCGCTACGTGGTTGCTACCGCAGATATCGGCGGCGCAGCCTGGTCGCCCGACGAAGGCACGACTTGGAACCGGCTGCAAGGCGTCACGGGATTCTGGGGCGTCGCTTTCGCCAATCCGCAGAACGGATGGATGGTGGGCCTGAATGGAAGCATCCTGAGGGTGAGCTTTCCCCAGTAACGAATGAGGTCAGAGTACTGGCGCCGATCGGCCACAAGACGAGTACGAGCTGGCCGCGTCAGGCAGCGCTCAGCGCTGGCAGCTGTTGACGGCAACAACCGGAGGGCGCAGCCGAAGTGTCCGTAGCTCCCGCAGCTCGCTCAGTCCCAGGCCGGCGTTTCTGGCCAACTTCTCGATTGCGCACGGAATCCCTAACCAAGGCGGCAAGCCGACTTGCGCGGCGCGCTATAATGGCGCGCACCAATGGGCATCGCCTCCGGGACAAAACTTGGGCCTTATGAAATTCAGGGACCGCTGGGTGCGGGCGGCATGGGAGAAGTGTACCGGGCGAAAGACACTCGCCTGGATCGCACGGTAGCGATCAAGGTCCTGCCTTCGCATCTTTCCTCCGACCCAGAATCAAAGAGACGTATGGAGCGCGAGGCGAAGTCGATATCCGCACTCCAGCACGCGCACATCTGCACGCTTCATGACATCGGCTCACAGGACGGCACCGACTTCCTGGTCATGGAGTACCTCGAAGGGCAAACACTCGCGTCGCGCCTGGAAAAAGGCCCTCTGCCGCTCGATCAGGCGCTGAAGATCGGCATCGAGATCGCCGAGGCGCTGGAGAAGGCGCATCAGCTTGGCATTATCCATCGCGATCTGAAGCCCGGCAATGTCATGCTGACGAAAGCCGGGGCCAAGCTCATGGACTTCGGCCTGGCGAAACCGAACGTCGCGATCGCGTCGCAGGCGGTTGGCCGTTTTACACCTTCCACGCCGACGATGAACCTGCCTCAGCTCACCGCCGCGGTGTCGCCGCTGACGCAGAAAGGGTCGGTCGTCGGAACATTTCAGTACCTCGCGCCCGAAGTCCTGCAGGGCGCCGAGGCTGACGCGCGCAGCGATCTGTTCAGCCTGGGCTGCGTGCTCTACGAGATGGTGACGGGACGGCCGGCGTTCGAGGGCAAGTCGCAGCTCAGCGTGCTTACGGCAATTCTGGAGAAAGAGCCGGAACCAATCAGCGCCAACCAGCCGCTGGCGCCGCCGATGCTCGACTTGACCATCCATGGGTGTCTGGCGAAGGACCCTGCCGAGCGGGTGCAGTCGGCGCACGACATTGCCATGGAGCTGCGCTGGATTGCGTCGTTGCGTGCTGCGCCGGCGGAAGCAGCACCTGCGGCCGCAGCTGCGCCGAAGCGCGCTGGCTGGCTGGTCGCGGTTGTAGCGGCGATTGTCCTCGGGGCGCTTGCGGGATATCTTCTTCATCGCGCTGCTGCGCCGGCTGCCAGCATCCGGACAGCCATCAATCCTCCATCCGACACGCGCTTTCGCTTGACCTCCGACCTTGCGGGGCCGCCTGTGCTGTCGCCGGACGGGGCGTATCTTGCGTTCAGCGCAATTGGCTCCGATGGCAAGACGAACCTGTGGGTGCGCGCAATGAATGCCTCCGACGCTCGCGTCCTGCCCGATACCAACGACGCGCTCTTTCCCTTCTGGTCGGCGGACAGCCGTTCCCTTGGCTTCTTCGCTAATGGTCAGCTAAGGACCATCGACATCAATGCCACTACTGCGCAGACGCTTGGCCCTGCTCAACTCGGACGCGGGGGCAGCTGGAGTCACAGCGGCGTCATCGTCTTCTCGCCGTCGCCGATCGCAGCATTGATGCAGATCAGCGCGAATGGCGGCTTGGCCACGCCAGTTACCAGGATCGATGGCCCCCAATACACCTCGCACCGCTGGCCCTTCTTTCTTCCCGACGGCAAACATTTCCTTTACTTCGCCATGCACCACGATCGATCCAAGTTGTCGAACGATGCGATCTTTTATGCTTCGCTCGACGGGCGTGAGAACCGGCTGCTGCTTCATGTCCAGACGAACGGCATCTACGCGGCCGGCTTCCTTTTGTTCGGCCGTGGCGACCAGTTGATGGCCCAGCCCTTCGACCCGGACAAAGGCATCTTGCATGGCGAGCCGCAACCCATCTCGACCGGCGTGTTGAACGACGCATCGACCTGGCATATGAGCGCGTCGGCAACCGATAGCGGCCTGCTGTCGTTCGGCAACGGCAGCTCCGGTGCCGTTGAATTGGTGTGGATAGACCGCAGCGGAAAGCCGGTGGGAGTTGCTGCCGACAACTTGCAGAACCTGCAGTACGCACGCCTCTCGCCGCAAGGCGATCGCGTCGCCCTGAACATCGACTCCGGCACCAACGATATTTGGGTGCTGGACCTGGCGCGCGGCGTCAAGACCCGGCTGACCTTCGGTCCAACGGGAAACACGTTTCCTGTCTGGTCGCCGGATGGCAAATGGATCGCCTATAGTTCCTTCCGGCCCTCCGCTAGCGGCATCTACCGCCGGCCGGCTGACGGCAGCGGCGCCGAAGAGTTGATCGTTCCCAATCCCGTCGGGTTTGTCTTTGCTCCCGGCGACTGGTCGCATGATGGCAAGACCCTGATTTTTTCGCCGAATCTCTACATGCAACCAGGCGAGGGAATATGGGCGGTGTCTCTCGATGGTGATAGAAAGCCGCGCCAGATTGTTGCCCACGGCGGCGCCGCGGCGCTGTCTCCCAACGGACGCTGGCTTGCCTATACCTCCCAGGAGTCAGGCCGGCTTGAAGTCTATGTTGAGGCGTATGGCGGGGGGTCGGGCAAATGGCAGGTCTCGCCGGACCTCGGGCAGATTCCGCACTGGAGCGCCGACGGCAAGGAACTGTTCTATTTCGACGGCAATCAGTCGCTGGTGTCGGTCGCTGTCAAAGAAGCAGGTGGAGCGCTGGAATTCGGGGCTCCCAAGACGCTGATCAGCCAATGGACGATCTTAACCCTTCCGTTCTTCAGCGCCTCTCCGGACGGCAAGAAATTTCTGATGGAGCGCGTGTCGCAGCAGGTCAACCAACCAATCACGATCATCACCAACTTCACCGCAGGCCTGAAGAGATAGGTTTCACAGTAGGAGTTTTAGCTTCTGGAATGGCATCACGGTAGGGTGGAGTGTCGCATTCCGGGCTGCGGATAGCCAAACAATACGAGATGCGGGTTGGGCCCCCAGCAAGAGGCGGTTCGCGCGGCCCAGACCTTGGTGCAGGCGCACGCGAGCGGCAAGCTCATTTGTTTGCCGACCGCGGAGGATGGCGCGTTTAGCATGGCTCTGGAAGGTCGGGAGCCGGCGATGATTGTATGGTGACATCCAACGCCATTCCTAGACTGCCGATATCGTCGGAAGCGTCTCGCGCTATCAAAGGTTTCAATCGCCATCGCCATTCGATCAACTCAACCAATTTACGGGCCGATCTGGGATTCACGGCTTCAACGATGCCGGCATTGCCGGACTAACGCTTGAGATAGCCAAATGGAAATTTTTAGGTCATTTTGGGCGACTATCTACAGCAGCAACCTCGTGTGCTATCAGCTTTTCTGTTTGTTCTTAGCGCGATGGGCGTTGCTTGGAGCGTCTGGGGCTGGTGGGAGGAACGCGAAGCCCGGCTGCGCATTCGACGAGCAGTTGGGAAAGGCACAGACAGCGAGTCCGAGCTTACGTCTCTGAACACGTGGATGAAGGTTGAAAAGGAGCAGCGGCCGCTTCGCGGTAGCCTTCGGGTGCGCGGTCTTGGCGGATATTGCCCTGGCCATGCTGGGACTCCTAGCGAAGATCACATAAGTCCAACCACAGCACCTGGGATTGCGCCCGCTCTGGGGTACGGGAGGTAAACTACGCCGTACTTCAATGATGTGGCCGAAGAATTGGG
>DASRGM010000165.1:0-4499 GCA_035651035.1 Terriglobales bacterium | reverse complement strand
CGCCGGACATCGAGCAGCTCCGTATACACCTCGCCGTCTGCCAGCGCATGGACCAGGGCCTGGGGCCCCTGGTTCAATTTCAAATTCATTTCGCGTTCGGTAATCGCAAACAGCGCGAAGAAATCGATGCGCGTGTTGCTGTCGATCTGCAGTTGCCGGGCGCCCAGGCAAAGCAGGGGCTTGAAGAGCATCCAGCAGCACAGCTTCGAGCCGGCGACGAAGGGCTTGGCGGGCTCGCCATTGGGGACGGTCACGCCGTGCGCAAAGAAAGTGCCGTACTCGTGGGGGAGCCTCGCCATCTGCTTCAGCCAGCGAAACGGCCACCACCTCGACTCGTCCTTCATCTCGCCCTGATCGAAGGTCCCATCCGGCCTGAGCCCCGGCCAGTTCTTCGGCAGCGCCAGCATCAACTCCGCGTATTCGCTGACGCCGGACTGCTTGGACGTCGCCGGCACCTTCATCGGCCGCGAGCTCATCCCGCTGGTTACCACCGTCACGTAATCGCCACCGAGCGGCCGATCCTGGCTCGGCCGAATCCCCGGCTGCGCCGGCACGACGTGCAGATCGATGTGAACGTCCGTCGAAACGATCTCATGGAACACCGACGGCGCCGGCCCGATCGTCTTCTCAATGTGCCGCGAAATGGAATCGAGGAATGGCGTTGGCGTAGCCACCGCCCGCCCCGCCCCCGCCGCCCGCTCCGGTCGATACACCGGCACCCTGCCGGGACTCCGTGCTGGCCCGCTCAAATCCTCGATCACGAATTTCTGCCCGCACCCTTTGCAGGTGACCGTTTTTCCGACATGCTCGCCTTGAACCGAGTAACGCTTCGAGCAGTGCGGGCACATCGTTTCAGCGGGCATGGCGCTCCCCTTTCAAGTACCTGAAGCTGACCATCCTAAAGGAATCGAGCTACAAAGGCATGGCTCGCAAAACAACCCACTTTTCGACTTGCGCTAGCGGCAATGGGTGTCGACGTTCGACAATAAAAAGCGGCGCATTTGAATCCGCCGGACATCCAAGAATTTGGGGCAGATGAGCATCAAAGCCGGCGGATCCGGATCCGCCGGCTTTTGGATCTTCACGTTGATTTGCAAAGCTCGGACGTGGAGCCTCATAAAGGGGTCAAACGTCATAAAGGGGTCACTTCCCTTTATGACGCTCCTCTGCGAGTTTCACGGCTTCACCGCCAACGCAATTCGCTCGTGTCGATCAACTGCCCATCGAAATCAAACAGCACGGTGGCGAACGGCTACGGCTTGTTCATCCGCTGGATCATAAGCGACGGCGATGCCGCTCGAAGCGCAATGGATGACGCGCGGCGCTTTAAGTCACTTTTTGTTCGGCCGGTTGATCCCATTCCAGTCCGCCCGGCAACTCGGCAGCGGCGAACTCGATGTGAACGACCCGCCGATGCCCTGGCCGATCGGCGGCGGAAGAGGCGTGCAAAATCAGCGGCCGCATGACCACCACCGATCCGGCGGCGCCGCAGCAGGAGGCCGGCGCTGTCTCCTGCCGACAGCGGCGGATCGCGTCGTCACTCAGCACGCCCTGGGCGTGCGAACCGGGCAATACCTTGAGCGGGCCGTTGTCTTCGCCGCAATCGTCGAGGTGCAGGCGGAGCGTCAGCATCCGCCGAAGCACATCCACCGGCGGCTGGACGTGCACCACGCCGGCCTTCGTGGACCACGGGCCGAAACCTTGGACGTCGATTCGGCGCTGGACCGCGATCGACAGGTCCTGATGCCAGGCGACCTTCCAGTTCGCGCCATCGGTTTTGTCGAACAGGATGCCGCGCACCGGGCGGGCGGAGGGGCTGAGGATGGGCTCGACGATCGCGCGAACCGCCGGCGACTGCGACCAATTTCGAACGGCGGGGATCGCCAGCAGGTTGCGCACCGCGTACTGCCGGCGATTGCGCTGGCGGACATTCGCCAGCTCGGGCGAGGCCGTGGCGTCCATCAGCGCCGCGACCGTCTGCGAATCGGCGACGCTTTCGATGACGGCGTAGCCGTCTTTCTCAATCGCTTCGGAAATCTCGGGCGAAATCCCCGGCATGGCAGATGAGCGCTAAATCTTGGCTGCCGTGGCGGCGGGGGCGGGTTGTTCGATTTCGAGGTGGCTGTAGTCGTCCAGGTTCAGCGTGGTGATTTCGCCGTCGTCTTTACGGAGGGTGAGGCGGTCGAGCCAGAGCTTGTCGTCTTTGCTATGGGCGTACCAGCTTCCGGTCTGCTGCTGCTCGTAATCGACCACGGTGCCGCGGATCTCGCTGGTCCAGGTGTAATTGCGGCCGGCGATCTGCTGGATCACCTTCACCTTCGCCCCGGGCACCAACTGCGTGCGGATCGACTCGTCCATAGGCGGGCAAGGGTACGCGCCGGCGGGGGAAAGGTCAAAATGACGGAAACGCGGGCCACGAAGGACACGAAGAAAGACGAAGGGACACGAAGAAGAGGAGGATGGAGGATGGAACTGATCGGACGCGCCTTCGATCCTCCATCATCCATCTTCTGTTTTCTTCGTGTCCCTTGGTTCTCCTTCGTGTCCTTCGTGGCCAGCCTTTTCTCCGTGTCTCCGTGGTGAACTTGTTCTTCAGGCTTGCGCGAGGACCCGGACCAGCTCATCATACAACTGCGTCATCGCCTCCGGCACGACGCGGACTTCGCCGACGACGCTCATGAAGTTGGTGTCGCCGCCCCAGCGGGGGACGACGTGCTGATGGACGTGGCCGGGCACGCCGGCGCCGGCGACGCGGCCGAGGTTGATGCCGATGTTGAAGCCTTGCGCGGAAACGGCTCTCTTCAGGAGCTTCACAGCGGCCGTCGTTTGCATCGCCAGGTCGAGCTGTTCCGCTTCGCTGAGCTCTTCAAGATCCGCCTTGTGCGACTTTGGCGCGATGAGCAGATGGCCGTTGGCGTAGGGGTAGCGGTTGATGACGATCACCGAATGGTCGGTCGCCCACAGGACGAGCCGGTCGCGCCGCTCGGCGGGCGTCGCGGCGGCGGCAGCATCACAGAGAAAGCATTTGTCGCCGGTGGGCTTGTCGATCGATTTGATGTAGTCCATCCGCCAGGGAGCGTAGAGAGTCGCGGGGTGCATGAGCGAATCTTAATCGCGTCAGTGCTTGTTGCGGTACTCGGGAAGAAAATGCAACCGCAGAGCCGCGGAGGCGCAGAGAACAGACGCAGAGAAGAAGTATTGCCACAGATGAAATCAGATGCACACAGATGGGAAGAGAAGAAAGAAGTCAGAAACGAAGTGAACTTGCCCACGTTTCACGGGCGCTGGTTGATGTTGCTTCACGCGGCGGCCTCGAACGATTCGGGGCTGAGATAGCCGAGTGAACTGTGCAGTCGTTGGCGATTGTAGAACACCTCGATGTATTCAAAGATCGACGCTTTGGCCTGCTCATGCGTCTCAAACGCCTGCAGGTGCACCAGCTCGGTCTTGAGGGTGGCCCAGAAGCTTTCCATCATCGCATTGTCGTAGCAGTCGCCGCGGCGGCTCATGCTGACGGTGATGCCGTGGCCCGCCAGCAGGCGTTGATAGTCGTCGCTGGCGTACTGCACGCCGCGGTCGCTGTGGTGCAGCAGGCCCTTGCCGGGCCGGCGACGCTGCAGCGCCATCTGCAGCGCATCGGCGACCAGCTGGCTTTCCATGTGCTCGGCCATCGACCAGCCGACGATCTTGCGGCTGTACACATCCAGCACCGCCGCCAGATAGAGCCATCCCTGGCCGGTGGGCACGTATGTGATGTCTGCCACCCAGGTGCGGTCGGGGGCTTCAGCCGTGAAGTTGCGCCCCAGCACGTTCTTGGCCACCGGCTTGGCGTGGGTGCTGTCGGTGGTGCGGGGGATGAACCTTCTGCGGCTTTTGGCCCGGATTTTCGCCTGCCGCATCAGCTTGGCGACGGTGTTGCGGCTGACCGACTCGCCGTCGATCAACAACGCCCGGTGCACGCGCGGGCTGCCGTAGAGCTCGCGGTTCTCCTGGTGCGCCCGCCGGATCTTGGCCAGCAACTGCTCCTGACGCTGCCGGCGCCGCGACGGCGCCCGCTGGTCCCAATCGTAAAACCCATTGCGGCTGACGCGCAGCACCCGGCACATCACGCTCACCGGCCAGTGTCGGCGATGCTCACGCACGAAGGCGTATCTCACGGCTGCTCCTTCGCGAAGAAGGCCGCCGCTTTTTTTAAAATCTCCCGTTCCATCAGCAGCCGCGCGTTCTCCTTGCGCAGCCGCCGCAGCTCGGCCTTCAGCGCCCCTTCACCGCTCGGCGCCATGCCTTCCTCGGCGGAGAACTTCTCCAACCAGCTGCGCACGCTGTTGGGGTCCACCCCCAGGCTCTTGCCCGCCTCCGCGGGGCTGTAGCCTTGTTCATTGACCAGCTTGACCGCCGAGAGCTTGAACTCACGGGTGAATACTCGTCTGCCCATGTTCGCTCCTCCGGACAGCCATTATGCTGTCCCTCGAAGCGCCCGTGAAACGTGGGTAAGCCCA
>DASRGM010000164.1:0-12381 GCA_035651035.1 Terriglobales bacterium | reverse complement strand
AAGGCCTTGCGCACCTGCGGGCTGACCAGGGCCAGGCGGAACAGCTGCAGCGCGGCGGGCCAGCCCTCGGTGCGCGAGTAGATCGCCTCGCGCTCCTCGGCGCTCACCGCCAGGTCCTGCGAGGCGGCGAAGAACTGCTCCACCTCGGCCGGCGAGAAGCGCAGGTCGTCGGCGCGCAGGATCAGCGCCTGGTTGCTCACCACCAGCCGCGCCAGGCCCAGCTCCGGCACCGAGCGCGAGCCGATCAGGATGCGCACGTTGTCCGGCACCCGTTCCAGCAGGCTGCGGAAGAAGCTGAGGATGGACTTGTCGCGCAGCGTCTGGAATTCGTCGAAGAAGATCGCGACCGGGCGGCCGACCCGGAACAGGCAATCGACCATCCAGTCGGAGCGGCGGCGGCGCACCAGCTCGCTGTTCTCGTCGTCGCCGGAGATGGCGGCGCCGGCCTCGCTGCCGAGCAGCCCGGCGACCAGCGCGTGCATATGGATGGAGAAACGGCGCGCGTCGTTGTCCGCTTCGTCGAAGCTCAGCCAGCCGGTGAGGTAGCCGCGGCTCTCGAATTCGCTCTTGAGCTGCTGCAAGGCAGTGGACTTGCCGTGCCCGGCCGGACCCTGCAACAGCACGACACGGCCGCAGTCCTCGCGGAAAATGCGCTCGAGGATCGCCTTGCGGTTGATCGCGCCGGCATAGCGGGTGGGCGCGAACAGCTTGTGCGCATAGACCTCGGCCTGAGCTTTGACGGCGGCGCCTTTATTGACGCTCATGCAAACCTTCTCCTCTCCTCCGTCGGCAGTTATAGACGGGAGCGGCGCGGATGTCCATGTGCGGCGCGCAACGCCGTTGCGCGCGAGCCCAGGCCCGCCGCTAGAGGCGCACCAGTTTCTGCATGCCGCTCCAGCGCCGGCCCGGCTCCAGGCGCGGCGGCGCGCCGATGGCGGCCGATTCCACGCAAAGGAAGCGGCGCCAGCCGTCTTCGTCAAGGTCGGTGAGCGCGGCGGCGCGCGCCGCGCCCGGGTTCCACACCACCGTGTCGCGGAAGCCGGAGGACTCGATGCGCAAGCGACCTGAGTCCTCCGTCAGCTCCAGCGTGGACGGCGTGTCGAAGTAGATGCGGTCCACCTCGCCTTCGATGCGCAGCGCATCCTGGGCTTCGACCGCCTGGCTGCCGCCACGCGCGCTGTCGCGGTAGCGCAGGCCGCGCAGGCCGCACAGGCGCACCGCCTCGATTGCGTCCACGCGCAGATAAGTGTGCAAGGCCGCGGTGAAGGAAAAAGCGGCGGCGCCGGTGTTCTCCACCTTCAGCTCGACCTCCAGCGCCGCGCTGTCCACCGCCACGCGCAGCTCCGCGGCGAACCCCTGCGGCCAGATGGCGCGCGTCTGCGCCGAATCTTCGAGCCGGAACACCGCAGCGGCGCGATCCGCCGCCGCCGGCGTGACCGAGCGCAGCGTCCACGGCAGCGTGCGGGCAAAGCCATGCTTGGGCAGCGGTCCCTCGCCGGCGAATTGTGGAAAGATCACCGGCACCCCGCCACGGATTGCCACCCCGGGCTCGAAGCGGGCACGGCCGCTCAGGTATAGGCGCTCACCGCCGCCGGCGGGAATCCAGGACGTGACATGCGCGCCATGGGCGTGGATTTCGGCGCGGGCGCCGTCAGCGGTGCCTAGTTGCAGGCAAGGCAGGCCGCTTTTGCCGGGAGACAGGTGCATGTTGAAAAATCCGTGTGCCGAAGCTGCGGCACACGGTAGCGCAGCGCGCGGGGCAAATCACCCGCGCGGCGCCGCAGCTTCAGTGCCGGTAGCCCTTCACCCGCACCTGGAAGTCGTTCGCCGGCCCCGGCGTCGGCGCGGTCTTGGTCTTGAGTACGTAGTCCGGGGTTTCCAGCTCCAGGTCGAGCCGGTAGAACAGGCGCGCCATCGAGATGGCCATCTGCACTTCGGCCAGGCTTTTGCCCAGGCAGGTGTGCGGGCCGCGGCCGTAGGGCGAGTAGGCGCCGGACTGCATGTGCTCGGCGCGGCCCTTCTCGTAACGGTCGATGTCGAACTTGTCGGCGTTGGGGTAATACTCTTCCATGAAGTGCGGCACGCTGGTGCCGATGTAGAGCATCTCGCCCGCCTTGATCTTGTGGCCGGCGAAGGTGAAGTCTTTGGTCGCGCTGCGCATCTGCGCCACGGCGATCGGGTACAGGCGCATGGTTTCCATGATGGCGCCGTTGACCGCCGGCAGGGACTTCATGAACTCGTCCTCGTTGACCGGGCCCTTGGCAAACAGCGCGTCGACCTCGTCCTGGATGCGCTTGAGCACCTCGGGGTGCTTGAGCACGGCGTAGACGAAGCAGGAGATGGTGTTGGCCACGGTGTCGAGGCCGGCGACGTAGGGACCGGTGACGCTCACCACCAGATCGGACGCCGGCATCACGCGCGGGTTGTTGACGTGCGCGTCCATGATGTCGTCGATGAGGTTCTTGTCCTCGTCCTTCTTGGTGCCGCGCTTGGCGTAGTAGTCGGCGATCATCTTGTGGCCGAGCTCGAACACGCGCTTCTTGGCCTTCTTGTACTCGGGACGCAGCAGCAGCACCTTCGGCCGCTGGCGCGTCACCAGCACGTTGAGAATGTAAAGGATGGTGGTGCGGATGTCCTTGACGTATTCCAGCGGCGCCGCGCCGGTGAGGATGGTGCCGAGCTGGTCAGTGACCATGTATTGCATCGCCTGCAGCACCGGGGTCAGCGTGCCGGTCTTCCAGTCGCGCTCGATCGAGCGGTCGGTGATGCCGATCAGTTCGTTGTAGCGGCCCTTGATCGACTCCTTGGAGTAGCCGCGGCGCATGATGTCGCGCAACTCCTTGTGGCCCTCGCCGTCTTCGCCGGTGAGCGTGCGGGTGGCGCCGTATTCCTTGACCAGGCCTTCCCAGAACTCCTTGGAGCGCAGGCACTCCTTGCCTTCGCGCGTGCCGAGAAAACTGGCGGCCTCGACACCGGCGATCACGGTGTAGCTCTTGCCCAGCAGCTTGACCCGGAACACCGGGCCGTATTTGCGGTAGCTGTCGACGAAGAAGCGCGCCGGGTCCTTCGCCATGTCCAGCACGCTGCCGAGGAGAGGCACGCCCTTTACCGTGGGGGTCTCCAGCGTCGGCGCCGTTTCCGCAATGCCCATGTCTTCCCTCTCCAGATGTCCGCAATGAGTCGTCAGCGGCGGTCGCCGCCTGCCCATCGGAGTCTGGGCGATCCGCGCCGCCATGCCTTCGTCCGTAAGGATGAATCGCCGTACCCGCCACCTCGGACTGATTGCAATAAAAACAATGGACTGCGCGCAGTCTTTACCTGCCGGAGGCAGCGCTGGCAGAATCGGCGCCCTTGCCGGATAACTGTACGTTTGTATAGTATCAGGGCATGCTTGCCGCCACTGCCCTCGACTCTGTCCGCCCGCCTGCGACGACCCGCGCCGCGGTGGACGTGGATTCCATCGCCGGCGTCTGGCGCGGCCTGGGCCGGGCACGGCCGGACGCTCAGTCCACCGGCATCCCGGCGCTGGACCAGGCCTTGCTCGGTGGCTGGCCGGTGGGAGCGCTGAGCCAGCTGGTGAGCGCGGAGGCCGGCCTGGGCTTCTCGCTGATGTTGCCGTTGCTGGCGCAGCTGACCCAGGCCGGACGCCATGTCGCCCTGGTCACCCCGCCCTACATTCCTTATGCCCCGGCGCTGCGTGATGCCGGCATCGAACTGGAGCGCCTGCTGTGGCTGGCGCCACAGGACCGCATCGATGCGCTGTGGGCCAGCGAGCAGATGCTGCGCTCGGGCCTCTACGGCGCAGTGACCCTCTGGAGTCCCGCCCTCGAAGCCCCCATCGAGCGGCGCCTCCAGCTTGCAGCCGAGACCGGGCGCAGCATCGGCATCGTCTCCCATGCCGGGGCGCATGGCGCGCACTCCATCTGCGCCGTGCGCCTGCAGGTGAGAGCCGTGCCGGACGGATTGACCGTGGAAGTCCTGCGCTGCCGCGGTGCGCGGCCGGGGCAGCGCGTGGATTATCCGTTTGCGCTGCGGCGAGCGGCTTAAATGCGGAGTTCAAGAGCCCATGACGACGATGCGCGGCAACGGCCCCGTTCCTTCGGGCTGCGCCCAAAATCGCGTCAGCCTTCGTCGTCGGCCTTGCCCATGGAATCTATGGATCTATGGCCTTCGCCCGGTTTCGGACAGCAACGCAAGCATGATTGACCCCGTTATTGGCTCTTATGCTCTGGCTCTGCATCCATCTTCCGGCCCTGCCACTGGAGGCCTTGTCGCCACCGGCGGATGAACCCGCCGCCATCTTCGAAACACAGGGCACACGCCGCGTGCTGGTCACCCTGAATGAGCTGGCGCGCAAGCGCGGCCTGTGCGCCGGCATGAGCGTGAATGCCGCGCTGGGCCTGGTGCCCGAAGTGCGGTTGCTGCCGCGCGACGCCGAGTCCGAGCTGCACGGCCTGCACAGCGTCGCCTGCTGGGCCTACGGCCTGGGCACGCCGGTAACCTTGAACCCGATAGCGCTGAATGTATGGGTGGAGGTGCATCGCAGCCTGCGCTTGTTCGGCGGCCTGGATGCGCTGCGCCGCCATATCGTCAAGCAGGCGCAGGACCTGCCTTACACCCGTGCCTATGGCCTTGCTCCCACCCTGGCCGCCGCTTCTTTGCTGGCGCGCGCCAATGCCGGACTGGAACGGGCCATCGCCAAGCCCTACGAGATCGCCGGCGCCATCGGCGGCTGGCCACTTGAGTTGCTGCCGCTGGAGCGCAGCGCCATCGACACCCTGCACGGCTCCGGCCTGCGCCGCATCGGCGAGGTGCTGAAGATTCCGGCCGACGCGCTGGGCCGGCGTTTCGGCCCGGAGGCGCCGCTGAAACTGGCACGACTGCTCGGCCGGGCGAAAGAGGCCTGGGAATCGTTCGAGCCGCCGCCGGTCTACCGCCGGCGCCTGGAATTGCATGGCGGTGCCGAGACCGTGGAGGCGTTGCTGTTTCCGCTGCGCAAGATGCTGGGCGACTTCGCGCTCTACCTGCGCGGGCGCGACGTGGCGGTGCAGCGCTTCCGCCTGCGCTTCCGCGACCTGGGCCGCAACCGCACCCAGCTCGACCTGGGCCTGCTCTCGCCCACGCGCGATCCGCAGCGCCTGCTATTGGTGTTGCGCGAGCGGCTGGAGAAAATCGCCCTGAAGGAGCCGGTGCTGGAGCTGTATCTGGAAGCCAAGCGCTTCGAGCCGGCGAGCGCCGCCCAGGACGATCTGTTCCAGACCGGCAGCAGCTCCGCCGAGAGCTTCGAGACCCTGCAGGAACGCCTGGTGGCACGGCTGGGCCGCGAAGCCGTGCGCCGGCTCGCCACCACGCCGGATCATCGCCCCGAGCGCGCCTGGACCCGCGCCGAGTCCACCCTGCCCGGGACGCATCCCGCGCGCCCGCCGTGGTTGCTGCCGCAGCCGAAGAGCATCGCGGCGCCGCTCCTGCTCGGTCCGCCGGAGCGCATCGAGTCCGGCTGGTGGGAAGGCCGCCAGGAACGCCGCGACTACCACTTGGCCGAGGACGAAAACGGCCGCAAGCTGTGGGTCTACCGCGAGCTGCGGCCGGAGCTGGCCGGGGTGCAGCAGTGGCGCCTGCATGGGCTATGGCAATGAAGCTCGAATATGCCGAACTGCATGCGCTGAGCAACTTCAGCTTCCAGCGCGGCGCCTCGATGCCGCAGGAACTGGTCAAGCAGGCGCACGCGCTGGGTTACGAGGCCATCGCCGTCACCGACGAATGCTCGCTCGCCGGCATCGTCCGCGCCTGGGAGGAGTCGAAAGAGACCGGCCTGAAATTGATCGTGGGCAGCGAATTCCAGCTCGAACGGGGCCCCAAGCTGGTGCTGCTCGCGCCGGACGTGGCGGCTTACTCGCAGCTGTGCAGCCTCATCACCCGCGGCCGCCGCAACAACGCCAAGGGGCAGTACCGCCTTGTGCTGGATGACCTGGACGAATGCCGCGACCTGCTGGCGCTGTGGATCCCGCGCTGGAGCGCGCAGGGCCTGGGGGAAGCACAATTCAGCGACGAGATCGAAGCGCTGCGCGAACGCTTCGCCGGGCGGCTGCGGTTGGCCTGGGAGCGCCATCTTCATCCGCAGGACCGCGAGCGCCTGGCCTTGATGCAGCGCCTCGGCAAGCGCTACGGCTTGCCGCTGGTCGCCGCCGGCGACGTGCACTATCACGCCGCCGAACGCCAGCGCTTGCAGGACGTGATGGCCTGCATTCGCGCCCATTGCAGCCTGCGCGATCCGCAGGCCCCGCTCTTCCCCAACGCCGAGCGCCGCCTGCGCCCGCTGGACGCACTGCAGCGCCTGTACCCTCCCGAGTTGCTGCGCGAAACCGTGGAGGTGGCAAAGCGCTGCACATTCAATTTCGACCAGCTGAAGTACGACTACCCGCACGAACTGGTGCCGCCGGGGCTGGATGCGCCGCAGCACTTGCGCAATCTTACTGAAGCAGGGATCCGCTGGCGTTGGCCCGACGGCATTCCCGCAAAGCATCGCGAGAGTGTCGAGAAGGAGCTGGCCCTCATCACCAAGCTCAAGTACGAAAACTACTTCCTCACGGTGGAGGACATCATGCGCTGGGCGAAAGCCCAGGGCATTCTCTGCCAGGGCCGCGGCTCCGCCGCAAATTCAGTGGTGTGTTACGCCTTGGGCATCACCGAGATCAGCCCTGAGCGCATCGACTTGCTGTTCGAGCGTTTCATCTCCGAAGAACGAGGCGAGCCGCCGGATATCGACATCGATTTCGAGCATCAACGGCGCGAGGAGGTGATCCAGTACATTTACCGCAAGTACGGCCGCGAACGCGCCGCCATCGCCGCCACCGTAATCAGCTATCGCCGTCGCAGCGCCATGCGGGATGTCGGCAAAGTCCTGGGCCTGTCGCTCGATCAGGTCGACGCTCTTGCCAAGGCTCATGCCTGGTGGGACAAACCCGAACAATTGCGGCAGCGATTGGTCGCAATGGGGTTCGAGCTCGACGGCGTCCTGCTCGACAACTTCATGAAGCTGGTAGGTGAAATCGAGGGCATGCCGCGACACCTGTCGCAGCACGTCGGCGGCTTCGTCATCTCGCACCATCCGCTGCACACGCTGGTGCCGGTGGAGAACGCCGCCATGCCGGAGCGCACCATCATCCAGTGGGACAAAGACGATCTGGACGCCGTCAGGCTGTTCAAGGTGGACGTGCTGGCCTTGGGAATGCTGAGCGCGCTGCGCGAGGCATTCAAGCTGATATCCCGATACGAATGCAAGCCGTTCAACATGTCTTCCGTCCCGGCCAAAAGCCGCAAGACTTACCGGATGATCCGTCGTGCGGACACCATCGGGACATTCCAGATCGAATCCCGCGCGCAAATGAGCATGCTGCCGCGCCTGCGCCCGCGGAATTTCTTCGACCTGGTGATCCAGATTGCCATCGTGAGGCCCGGCCCGATCCAGGGGGACATGGTGCACCCTTACCTGAGGCGGCGGCAGAAGCTGGAAGAACCCGACTACATGAAACCCGAGCTCAAGCAAATCTTGAGGCGCACGCTCGGCATCCCCCTGTTCCAGGAACAGGTCATGGGCATCGCCATCAAGGCAGCGGGCTTTTCTCCCGGAAAAGCCGACGAGGTCAGGCGCTCGATGGCGGCATGGAAACGCACCGGCGGGCTTGAGAAATACAAACCCGATTTGATCCAGGGAATGCTGGATAACGAATACACGGAACAATTCGCAAACCAGATTTATAAACAGATCCTGGGGTTTGGCTCATATGGATTTCCGCAGAGCCATTCCGCCTCTTTCGCCTTGCTCGCCTGGGTTTCCTGCTGGCTCAAATGCCGCCGTCCCGCGGCATTCTGTGCCGCCCTGCTCAATTCCCAGCCGCTCGGATTCTATGCTCCCGCGCAGCTTATCAACGACGCCCGCCGTCACGGCGTGCGTTTTCACCCCGTCGATGTGCAAATCAGTGATCGGGATTGCACCCTCGAACGCGGCGAAAATGGTCATCCTGCAGTGCGCCTTGGCTTGCGTCTGATCAACGGTTTTTCCGAAGAAGATTCGAAAAAGCTGCTCATGGCCCGTGCCATTAGGCCCTTTTCTTCAATTGAAGACCTTTCTAACCGCACCGGCCTTAATTCCCGCCCTCTCGCCGCACTGGCGCAGGCCGGGGCGCTGGAGCCCCTGTCTGGCCACCGTCATGCCGCTCACTGGGAAGTAGCCGGGGTCCAACGCCTCAACGAAGTACTGAACGGCTCGACCGTCATCGAATCGCAGATCATCCTGCCGGCACCCACCGAAGGCCAGGCCCTCGTCGCCGATTACCGCAGCCTGGGACTCACCCTCGGCCGCCACCCCATGGTCCTGCTGCGCCGGAAGATGTCGCGCCAGGGCGTCGTGACGGCGGAAAAGCTGCGGCAGATGCCGAATGGCCGCAGCGTGCGCGTCGCCGGCATCGTCACCCACCGCCAACGCCCCGGCACAGCCTCCGGCGTGGTCTTCGTAACCCTGGAAGACGAGACCGGTTCGACCAACCTGATCGTCTGGCGCAGCATCGTGGACAGCCAGCGCGACGCCCTGCTGAGCTCGCGCCTGATGATCGTGGAAGGCGAACTGCAGCATGCCGACAACGTGACCAACGTAGTGGTGCGGCGGATCGGCAATTACACCCATTGGCTGGGGGAGCTGGAGACCAGCTCGAGGGATTTCCACTGATCCCCCTGATTCAGCCGTTTGGCGGGACCCCGATACCCGGAATTACCATCCTAAGTGACTGCTAAGTTTCCTTCGGTATAAAAGCAACTGGAAAGCTTGAGAGCGACTTGGGAATGGGCATGGTTTTGCTGACGCATGCAGCGCCTAGCGTGCAGGATCGAGGGTTTACCCTAATCGAACTGCTTGTCACCGTGCTCGTTGCCGCAGTGATTCTGACGATTGGAGTGCCCTCCCTCGTTGCCTTCGTACAGAACAACGCACTCGCGGGGGCGGTCAACCAGTTCACATCCACGCTTAACTATGCCCGCAGCGAGGCGGTCAAGCGCGATGCCGCCGTCTGCATCTGCCCATCGGCAAATGGCACTACCTGCGGTGCCAACTGGGCCCAGGGGTGGATTGTGTATCCCGAAGCGACCAGTACCGCTTCCTGCGATACGGTTCAGACGTCGATTCAGACAGGTTCGGCGCTGCCGGGCTCCGGCATGACGCTGACCAGTGATGCCGCCAGCCCCAAAATCGGCTACCGCCCGGATGGATCGCTTGTCGCCAACACCTCCATCACATTCAAGCTCTGTGATGCCCGGGGTGCGAAATATGCGCGCAGCCTCCAGATTTCCTCCGGCGGCCGAACCCTCATCGCTGCGACACCGGGTTACATGGTGGATAACATCACTCACCTGACTTGCCCATGAACCGTACTCCCAAAAAGATCGTCGGTTCACAGCGGGGATTCACGCTGCTGGAGGCCTTGGTCGCCGTAGTCGTGCTCTCGATCGGCGTCCTATCTCTTTCCTACCTGGTTCTGGCTTCGCAGAAATCGAATGACGATGCCACCATGCGGGCGATGGCAATTGAGCTCGGAAACGCCATTCTCGACAGCATGCGAGCCAACCTGTCGGACTCCACCAGCGGCACCCCGACTTATGTCGTATCAAGCATCAAGGCCTACAGCGGCACCGCCAACTGCCTAGGCACGAGCGCCTGCAGCGCTTCCTCTCTTGCCACTAGCGATCTTGCCGCTTGGAAGTCGTTGGTGACCGGCAGCCTCCCTCAAGGCGACGGCAGCATAGCGATTGCCAAGAGCGGCAGTTACTCGATCGCAACCGTGACCGTATCGTGGGACGCTCAACGTACCGCCGCGGCGAACCCCACTTCCGGCTCCACTCAGCTAGCCACAGCGGGCTGCAAAGCCGTCTCCGGGTCTAGCTGTATGCTCAATGTTACTTTGCAGAGTGTCCTGCAATGAAGCGGTCCCGGGGATTCACCTTAGTTGAATTAATGGTCGGCATCACGCTTGGCCTGCTACTGACAGCCGCCATCGGCTCGGTCTATGTCGGCGTCAGACAAGGTTATCGCACCACCACGGGCATTTCCGGTGAATCGGACAGCGCGCGCTTTGCAATGGAAACGCTAGCCCGCGCTCTGCGCAGCTCCGGCTACATCGGCTGCAATAGCGCAGCCCGCACCACCGACAATTTCCAGAACCACCCCGCCTATCTCTCGTCCTTTGCCGGCAACGGTACAGCCGGGGGCAATCCGGTTTCAGGATTCGAAGCGAGCGGCAGCAATCCCGCCCAAACCCTGATACTGGCTGCAGCCGCCAATGGCGACGGATCAGCGGGGGACTGGACCCCAAACCTTCCTAGCGGCACCGCGTACAGCTTGCTCGGCAATGTGGTGGCCGGCAGTGATGTGCTGGTGGTTTATGGCTCACGCCCCGATCAGACACCTGCACCCGTCACAACGGTGGGCACCAACAACCTGACCCTGACCAAGCCGTCTGGCTACTCGACTCTTTCTGGTTTTCTGCCGGCAGGGGCGATCGCGGTGATTTCTGACTGCAGCAAGGGCACGGCTTTTCAGGTGACCGCGGTGGATGACGCCGCCAATACGATCACTCATGCCGCGAACGGTACCATGAACATGGGGAATGCCAACGATTCGTTCGCCATCAACTACAACTCGGGCGCGCTTGTCTATGTGCCATCAGTCACTTTTTTCTACATAGGCGTTGGTTCGGATGGCGACGGTGCTTTGTTCAAGAGCGACCTCAAATGCGATAGCACCGGCAACTGCGCGCTGGCGGCGACTGAGCTGGCGCCTGACATTGAGAACATGCAACTGCTGTTCGGTGTGAACCCGACAATCAAAGGTGGCGCAACCTCGTATGTCCGCGCGGATCAGGTGACCGGCGTGTGTACTGATGGCAGCTGGAATTGCGTCGCGAGCGTGTCCCTAGCACTACTTGTCGCCAGTCCGCTCAATACAGCGCCGCCTCCCAGCGCTACTCAGCAATACTCTTTGCTGGGAACCAAGATCAATGCGCCCGTGGACACGCGCCATCGGAAAGTCTACGCACAAACCGTCGCACTGAGGAATTCCCTGCCGTGAATAGCAAGACTTCTGGGCGGCATATTCTGCACTCCAGTCCCCTCCCGGGACAGCGGGGCGTCGCCCTGATGGTTGCCCTGATTTTTCTTATCGTCGTGACGCTCATCGGCCTCGCTGCCGCGCGCATCGTCACCCTTGAAACGCGACTGACGGGAAACGTCCAGAACCGGAATGTCGCCATGCAATCCGCCGAAGCGACCTTGCGCTTCGCTGAAACAGGCTTGCTCCAAGGCACCTACACCAACTTCGCCGCCAATGGCAGCGGGCTTTATACCTTCGACCTCGGTCAAAGCACACCCTGGTATGCGAGTGCAGGTTGGAGCCCTAGCTCAACGTCGGTGCTTCAATACGCAGGCCCATCCCTGAGCAGCGCCGGATATGCACAGACGCCTCAGTTCCTGATAGAGCAGATGCCTTCTGTGGCACTGCCGGGGGAATCCATCGGGATGAGTCAGTACGGCTCAGGAGTCCCGCCATCGGCGGTGTATCGCATCACTGCGCGGGCGACCGGCGGCGACACGACGTCCTACGTGATGCTTCAGAGCATCGTGCACTAAAAGGTATTTTGGGGAACCTCGTATGTCGGGCAGGCGATCCAGCACTTCCGTTTGGGCATCCCGGGTCGCCCGGATCGTCGCCCTGTTCTTCTTGTTTCAGGCCAAAGTCGTTTTCGCCGCTCTGAGCTTTTCCATCAGCCCTAGCTCGATCAACCTCACGCAAAGCGCCACCCTGAGCTGGTCCGGAGGCACAGGCACTTGCACGGCAAGCGGCGGCTGGAGCGGCTCCGTTTCAACCAGCGGAAGTTCCAGCCAGACCCCAATTTCGTCCGGAACCTTTACCTACACCCTCACGTGCGGCAACGGCACCAAGAGCGTCACCCTGACGGTGAAGCAACCAACCGTCACTATCTCGGTCAGTCCTTCCACCATCAATCTGACGCAGAGCGCAACACTCACGTGGTCCACGACCAACGCAAACAGCTGCACCGCCAGCGGCGCCTGGACCGGCTCGCAAAGCACCAGCGGTACCAGCACCGTCACCCCCACAACAGCGGGCCCTTACACCTACACTCTGACCTGCAACGGCGTCGCCAGCTCCACCACGCTGACTGTGCTGCAGCCGACGGTAAGCATCTCGGCCAGTCCGACCTCCATATCATCGGGCGGCACTTCCACGCTGACGTGGTCGAGCACCAATACGAATAGCTGCACCGCCAGCGGCTCATGGTCCGGATCCAAATCCACCAGTGGCACAGCCACGGTGTC
>DASRGM010000163.1:0-2788 GCA_035651035.1 Terriglobales bacterium | reverse complement strand
CATCAGGGTATGGTCCATGTAATAGAGAGGATTGTCTATTCCCGCGAAGCCGGGGTTCATGCTGCGCTTAATGACCATCACGGTATGGGATTTCTCCACATCGAGGACCGGCATTCCATAGATGGGGCTTGACTGGTCGGTCTTGGCCGCCGGATTGGTCACGTCATTGGCGCCGATGATGAGCGAAACATCCACCTGCGGGAAGTCGCCGTTGATATCGTCCATCTCCATCAGCCGGTCGTAGGGGACGTCGGCTTCCGCCAGCAGCACGTTCATGTGCCCTGGCATGCGACCTGCCACGGGATGGATGGCGAAGCGCACGTCAATTCCCCGTTTGGTCAGGGCATCGTAGAGTTCGCGGACCTTGTGCTGCGCTTGCGCCACCGCCATGCCGTAGCCGGGAACCACCACCACCTTGCTGGCCGCAGCGAGAATTCCCGCGGCCTCTTCCGGAGAAGCGCTCTTCACCGGGCGCGCTTCCTGCGCTGCGGCAGCCGACGCAGCGACCTGTCCGAACGCTCCGAACAAAACGTTGGTAAATGACCGGTTCATCGCCTTCGACATGATCACCGAAAGGATGAAGCCGGAGGAGCCGTCCAGCGCGCCCGCGATGATCAGCAGCTTGTTGTTAAGCACGAAGCCCATGGCCGCCGCTGACAGGCCGGCATAAGAATTCAACAGCGAAATGACCGTCGGCATGTCGGCGCCGCCGATCGGGATCACCAGCATGACTCCGAATACCAGGGCAATGCCGACCATCGCCGGATACAAATGGGGCGCATACGGATTGTGGACGAGGTAAACGGCGATGCCGATGGCCACCGCCAGCATGCCGAGGTTGACGACGTTCTGTCCTTTATAAGTGATTGGGCGCTGCGGCAGGACTTCCTGCAACTTGCCCGCCGCCATCAAACTGCCGGTGACGGTCAGTCCGCCGAGGATCACCTCGCAGCACAGCACCGACATCTTGAAAGGAGGGATCCCGGAACCATTGACGCCCAGGTAGTACTCCGAGGTGCCGACCAGGGTGACACAGAATGCGCCGAAGGCGTGGCTCAGGGCCGTCCGCTGCGGAACGGCGGTCATCTGCACCAGGCCGAGCGGAATGCCGATGGCGGTGCCCACGCCCAGCGCAACCAGAATCCACTGGTATTCGATGGTGATGTGCTCGAGCTTGCCGTCAATGCCCAGCTGCAGCAGGGTGCCGCCGATGGCCAGCACCATGCCGATCTCGCCGGCCAGGATGCCGCGACGCGCGGTCGGCGGTGCGTTCATCCACTTGAGCGCCAGAATGAACAGGGCGCTCGCGATGAGGTATATCAGCCCGATAAATGCCTGACTGCCCGCAAACGTAGTCATGATTTTGTAGGACGGCTGGTCTTGAACATGCGCAGCATGCGGTCGGTGATCAGGAAGCCGCCGACGATGTTGCTGGTGGCCGCAATCACCGCTAGAATTCCCAGAATGAACGACAGCTTGCTTTCGTGACGGCCCACGAGCACGATCGCGCCCACCACGGCGATCGCGTCCAGGGCGTTGGTAATGGACATGAGCGGGGTGTGAAGCAAAGGAGAAATGCGTTTGATTACTTCAAACCCAATAAACCCCGCCAGCATGAAAACGAACAGACCGTCAATGAGAGCGTTGCCCATAATTGGCTTTCCTGCATTTACAAGTGTTCAGTGACCGGTGGTGAGTGGTCAGTCGTATCCCGCACTCATCCGCTGACTACTGGCCGCTGATCACTGAGTCAACAGCGCCGGCAAACCCAGAATCTCCCTTACCCGGGCGTTCACCACCTCCCCGCCCTGGGTCAAGAGCGTTTCACGGATAATCTCGTCGCTCTCCGGCGGACGTACCTTTCCATCCTTCACCAGATTGGTCAGGAACGAGACCAGGTTCCGCGCATACATCTGGCTGGCATGGTACGGAGCTCCGCTGGCCAGATTGATCGGTCCAATGATGGTGACGCCGTGCGCCACCGCGCGGTCGCCCGGACGTGTCAGCTCGCAATTGCCGCCGCGCTCAGCGGCGAGATCGAGGACCACGGAGCCGGGAGCCATCCTTTTCACCATGTCCTCGGTTACCAGGATGGGCGCCTTCTTTCCCGGCACGACGGCGGTGGTGATCACCGCATCGCTCTCCGCGATCACCTGGCCCAGCAGTTCCCGCTGCCTGGCGTAGAACGCTTCATCTTTGGCTTTTGCGTACCCGCGTTCGTCCTGCGCGTCTCCGGTCTCAAGCGGGAGCTCGACGAACCTGCCGCCCAGGCTTTGTACTTGCTCCTTCACCGCGGGACGCACGTCGTAGGCGGAAACCACGGCACCTAGGCGCTTGGCGGTGGCGATCGCCTGCAGCCCCGCAACCCCTGCGCCGATCACCAGGATTCGCGAGGGCGTGATGGTGCCCGCGGCCGTAGTCATCATGGGAAAAATGCGGGGGAGCGTATCGGCCACAACAACGACGGCCTTGTATCCGGCGATTGACGCCATCGAAGAGAGGGCGTCCATGCTCTGGGCGCGGGTGGTGCGCGGCATCAGCTCCACGGAAAAGGCGGTCACGCCGGTGTTTGCCACCTGCTGCACCGCCTCTGGCGCAGCCAGCGGCCTCAGAAAGCCGACCAACACCTGTCCGCGCCGCATCAGAGGGAGGTCATTGGCTCCGGTCTTGTCATTGGCGCCGTGGCAGAGCACCTGCACGATGATGTCGGACTGGGCAAATACGCCGGCGCGGTCGGACAGCACCTTAGCGCCCTTTTCCTGGTAATGGGCGTCGGGATATCCCGCCG
>DASRGM010000162.1:0-12437 GCA_035651035.1 Terriglobales bacterium | reverse complement strand
GGAGCCGCAGAGCGGCGACACCAGCCCGTGACCACCATCACCGACACGCGTTACGGCGCTCGGTCCGCTCAATCCCACGCTTTCCAAAAGATGGGAAAGGATGCGGCACCCGGCTAGCTTCACATCCCCATCTTCTTCAGCCACTCGCCGTAGCGCGAGTCCTGGCGCACGTTCTTCAGCAGAGGATCGATCTTGAGGTTCAGCATCGCGCTGTCGCGCTGCTGATACGCCCGATCCAGCCAGGCAAAAGCGTTGTCAACCTCGCCGCGAAAGGCGTAGGCCTGCGCGATCTGGTAGGCCGCATCCTTCTGATGTGCGGCGAGCAACGCGTTCAGCGCGCCATCCGACTCCTTGTCGCGCCCGGCGGCGTGATACGCCAGCGCCTCGCCCAGCAGCCGATAGGGCTCGCCCACTTCCTGCTCCATCTCCGCCAGCGCGCGCCCGGCCTGGTCCTGTGCCAGCAGGATCGCGCCCTGGAAGTAGTGGGCCATCTCCAGACGCGGGTTCAGCTCCAGCGCCTTCTGCAAAATGGTCTGCGCCTCGGCGTAGCGTCCGGCGTTGTAGAGGCTGGTGCCCAGCGTGCGATATCCGTGCAGCGGATCGAGGTCCAGCGCCTGGCGCTCCAGCTCGATCGCCTCCTCGATGCGGCCCAGCGATTCGGCCACGATGGCGCGCGCGCGATAGATGTTGGCATTGCCGGGCTCGAGCTCGGTGGCCTTGGTCAGGTTGTTCTCGGCGTGCTGCCAATTGAAGTCGTGATACATCTGCACGAAGGCGAGCGCCAGGTAGGCGTCGGCCAGATTGGAATCGAGGGCGATGGCCGCCTCGGCGTCCTGGCGCGCCTTGCGGTAGCCCTCGTCGGCATCCATCAGGCCGCCCTGCGCCATCGAGCCGAGCACATAGGAGCGCAGCGCCCAGGCTGGCGCGTAGCGCGCATCGAGCGCAACGGCCTGATCGGCGAACGACAATGCCTTCTCGTAGTCGCCCGGCTCATGCCGCCGCGAATAATACTTTCCCCGCAGATAAGCCTGATAGGCCTCGGGGGAGGTTGCGACCTCGCCGCGGCGCAGAGGGGCGCCATTCGTGCCCGCCAGCTGCACCTGCAACTCGCCGGCGACGGCGCGTGCAATCTCGTCCTGCACGGCGAAGATGTCGCCGATCTGGCGATCGTAAGTTCGCGCCCACAACTGGAAGCCATCCTCGGCCTTGGTCAGCTCGGCGGTGATCCGCACGCGGTCGCCATCGCGGCGGACGCTGCCCTCCAGAACGTTGGCGACGTTGAGCTGGCGGCCGACGCTTCGCAGATCGACATTCTTGCCCTTGAACTGGAACGAAGACGAGCGCGCCACCACCTTCAGTCCGGGAAGCCGCGCCAGCTCGTTGATGAGCTGATCGGTCAGCCCGTCGGAGAAATACTCTTCGTCGTGGCCGGAGCTCATGTCGGCGAAGGGCAGCACGGCGATTGATGCCGCATTGGGCGCGCCGGCAACGGGTGTGCGCCACCAGCGATACGCGAGCCCGGCAATCACCGCGATGGCGATGAGCGCGGCGGCGGCGATGATCCATTTACCCTGCCGCTTCGGCCTCGATGAATCGTCGACTGGCGGCGCCTGCTGCTTCTGCCTCGCCGCTTCGGCAATACGCTCCGCCACCAGCGACTTCGGAGTCGCCACAGCACTCATCTCGCGCCGCAGCTGCTTCAGCTCCTGGCGCACCTCGCCGGCATCGTGATAGCGCAGGTTGCGGTCTTTCTCCAGGCAGCAATGGATCACCTCTTCCAGCTTGGGCGGCGCCGCCGGATTCAGCTCACGCACCGGGACAAACGTCTCATGCAGCAACGCATGGCGATAGCTCTCCATGTTTGCGCCACCGAAGGCGCGACGTCCCGTAGCCAGCTCGTAGAGCACCAGCCCCAGGCAGAACAGGTCGGTGCGCGAATCGAGCGGCTGACCCTGCACCTGCTCCGGCGACATATATCCGGCGGTGCCAAGCGATGCGCCCACGCGGGTGAGCTCCTCCGGCTCGTCATCTCCCTTCGTGTCGGCTTGCGTGTCGGCCTCCGATACGGGAGCGGCGTCGGGACTGACGCGCTCGCCTGTCTCGCGCGCGCTGGTGATGAGCTTGGCCAGCCCGAAATCCAGGATCTTCACCTGCCGCTCCTGGGTGAGAAAGATGTTGGCCGGCTTGATGTCGCGGTGGATGATGCCTTTCTTGTGCGCGGCCTCGAGCCCGTCGGCGATCTGCATGCCGATGTCGACGACCTCTTCGATGGGCAGCGGCGCCTTACGATGGCCCACCGACGATGCCAAAGACGCCTGCGCAATCACGTCGCGCAGGTTCAGTCCCTCGAGATACTCCATCGCAAGAAACGGCGTGCCCTGGTGCTCCTCGACGCCGTAGATGGTGCAGATATGCGGATGATTGAGCGAGGAGGCGGCGCGGGCCTCGCGCTCGAAGCGGGCCAGCGCCACCGGACTGCTGCCCGTTTCACCGGGCAAAAACTTCAGCGCGACCTCGCGACCCAGCTTCACGTCCTCGGCACGATAGACCACGCCCATGCCGCCGCCGGCGACGCGATTGAGCACGCGGTAGTGCGAAAACATCTTGCCGGGAGTGGGTACGCCGGCCGAGCGCGATTGCTGCGGGGCAGCTTGTCCGGAGAACCACGCCGCGTCCGAGGTCGGCTGGCCGCCGGTGCTGCTGGATTGCATCCACTCCACCGGAACGATCAGCCGGTAGCCGCGGCCGCTTGTGCCTTCAATGCAGGTGGGGCTCTGAGAGGAGTCGTCGAGCGCGGCGCGGAGTTCGTCGATGGCGCTCTCCAGCCCGCGCTGCAATCCGGAGGCTGCCTCGTCCGGCCAGAGCTTGTGCTGGAATTCCTCGCGGGTTACCGCGTTGGGGGCGCGCTCCACCAGCAGCTGCAGGACGTCGAAGGAGCGCTGCGGCAAAGCAATGGCGAGGCCGCCGCGGCGCAGGGTCCGCGATTTCACGTCGAGCTCGAAGACACCAAAGCGGGCGCGCGCGTACGTGGCTTCTGTCATAGCTCGCTGGGAGAGTGAGCTTGGGAGCGTGTGGAGAGTGTACTACTCCACTGTCGCGGCGCGAAGGCCCGGAGGGACGAGGGGTAGTTGCGGAAGTCGGTTACGGGCGCGGGGTGGATAGTGGCACGGAAGCGCTACACGGCGGCGACTGTTGATTCGAGTGAGATGTGCAAAGTATTGCACAAATTTATTTATAGGCTCACGTGAGGCCGAAAATATGGGGGAGTGCCATCGAACGATATATCGTCTCCCATAACGGCTGTAATCACGATTACGATGTACTCTGGAAAAGCTTCGTGTGGCCGATTATCTTTGCTGGCATTGTTGGGTGCCAGATTATGGCATCAAGGTGCCTATTCTTACGCGCCATGTCATTGCTGCGGGCGGTGTGGCCCTCCCACCCTTTCCCAACAGATGGGAAAGGATGGGGCACCCGATGTTCAATCCACGGCCATGAGCAAGAGGAACTGATAGCTAGCCCTAAACTAACTCGCCAGGAGCTAAGAACCAACTGCCAACTGCCAACTACCAACTACCAACTGCCAACTACCAACTGCCAATTGCCGGCTCTCTCACACGAAATTTCCCGGCACCGGCTTGTTCGGGTCGGCGTAGTCGTAGAAACCTTTGCCTGACTTCCGTCCGTACCAGCCCGCCATCACCAGGCGCTTCAGCAGCGGCGGCGAGGCAAAGCGCCGCTCTTTGAACTCGTCGTACATGACATGCGTGATGTAGTACGTCGTATCGAGGCCGACGAAGTCCAGCAGCGTGAACGGTCCCATGGGATAGCCGCAGCCCAGCTTCATGGCTTCGTCGATGTCGGTGATCGAGCCCACGCCCTCTTCGTAGGCGCGGATGGCGTCCAGCAGATACGGCACCAGCAGCCGGTTGACGATGAAGCCGGTCTTGTCGCTGGTGCGCACCGGCACCTTGCCCACGCGCCGGCCAAAGTCGACGGCGGCGTCATAGACTTCGGGCGCGGTGGCGATGGTCTTCACCACCTCCACCAGCTTCATCATCGGCACGGGATTGAAAAAGTGCAGCCCGATGAAGCGCTCCGGGCGCTTGGTGGCGGTCATCAGCTCGGTGACCGAGATGGATGAGGTGTTGGTGGCGAAGATGGCGTCCTTCTTGACGATCGCGTCGAGCTGCGCGTAGGTCTTGCGCTTCTCGGCGGCATTTTCGATGATGGCCTCGACGACGAGGTCGCAGTCGGCGAGGTCCTGCATGTTGAGCGTGCCCTTCAGGCGCGACTGGGCTTGCGATTTCTGCTCGGCGGTAAGGCCGCCCTTCTCTGGGCCGCGCTCCACCAGCCGGCCCAGCGACTTGTCGATGCCGGCAAAGCCCTTGTCGAGAAACTTCTGCTCCTGTTCGAGCACGGTGACCTGGAAGCCGCCGGTGGCCGCTACCTGCGCGATGCCCGAGCCCATCAGTCCACAACCCAGTACGCCGACTTTTTGAATTTGCATAATATTTCCTTCGATTGATTTTTCCGCGATGAAGATTTGTTTGGATAACGCGAACCCGACGACTTGTTACTTTCTGAAGTATCTTGGAACTGCTGCCTCGTATCAGGGGACTCTCCGGTAAGCTTAGCTTTTCCACTCAGCTCAGTTCTGCAGCCCGCAAGCTTCCGGGGTCAACTGAGTTTCTCCATTCAACTCGCATGTTCTGTAAGACCGGTGTATTGCTGCTTATGTTAGACCGGTGTACTGCTGCTTCGTATCAGGGCACGGCTTTACAGTTTGCTGAAAAACTCCTTGCGCAACGTCTGTCGCCCGGCTAAAGCCGGCTCGGAGACCCCGAAACGGAGGCCTTAGACGCCGGCCTGAAGGCCAGCTCTACCCGAACGGCTCGTCGCACCGAGTTTTTCAGCAAACTGTTCAGCCGTGCCGAACAGGCGAATAATCATTGGGCTCTTGCCCTGCGGCTTTTCGGGCGGCCAAATGCGTAAAGCAATAGGGAAATTGTTCGGGCGACCACCAAACCGCGCTTGACCGGATTCCGCGCAATGTACTCGCGACGGCGCAGCAAACTCTCGCTATCCTCCACTCTAACCTCGGAAAACCCGCGTTGCCAAACCTCGCCGTTGTATCCATCCTCCTTTTTCAGCCGATACGAGAACCCGCCTTTGATGAATTGCACTGCTCTCTCGATCGACATGTCGCCATCCACCGTTAACACGATGTGCACCTGATCGGGCATGACGACGAAATCGTGCACGCGGAACTTGGGCGCGGCGACATACGAGCGCAATTCCTCGATGAACAACATTGCATTGCGCTCGGATTGCAGCAATGCGCGTCCGGTGCTGCTCTTTGTCGTGACGAGTTGGCTGAAGAAGCGCGAGTTCCTGGCAGGCACCGCGGTTAATGAACCCGCGTCAAGCTTTCCCTCCTGTCGCGGGCGAGCGGCAGGTTGGGCTTCAGATGCCTCCGCCATCGTCGGTCAAATCATTCGACGCGAAGCTTGTCCCGCTTGCGCCCGGTCGCCTTTGCATGATGAGCAAGCAATCCTGCATGAGCCTGCGTATCTTCGCATCGGGCAGACGTACCATCTCCTCGGGCGTGTACTCGGCGGCAACTTGTGCGGCAATCTGCTGTCCGAGGTAATAGCCGGCGCGGGGCGGGATGAGGCCATCGCGCTGCGCCGCTCCCATCCACAGGCAGTAGCTCTTGCGATCGGTGTGGTCGAGCGCGGCGCTCAGCGAGGAGGCCAGGTCGCGAAGCCGGCGGCGGCATTCCTCCTCCAACGTCGGTGAGAAGAGAATCTGCGATTCCTGGACGGGCGGATTCAGCTCCCCGCTCATGTAGGCGGCCAGCCCCTCTTGCCATACCAGCCGGTAAAGGGGAACGTTCTTGCCGCGCTGCCCTAGCCGCCACCAGGGGTGGAATTCGTCGTGATAAACGTGGAACAGCTCGTGCGATATCAGCACCGGGAGCGCGAGCTCCGGCCCATACTGCCGGACGATGGTGTCGAGGCCGAAAGCGATCGCGTTGTACTCGTCCAGCGGCCCGGTGCCGGCGTCGAACTGGAACAGGTTCACCATCAGGATGACCGGTCCGCTCCAGGTGAAATCCGGAAAGCGGGCGCGAAATCGATCGACGCCGGCGGGCAGCTCGTCGGCAAACCGCTGATGCAGCGCTTGCATGCCGCCGACGAGCGGGCCCAGCTCGACGATGTAGTCCGCCAGCTCCTGCGGGGTCTTGCGTCCCACAAAGTTGTCGAAGATGGTCTGGTGCGGCGCGATGAGATCGTGCTCGAAGGCGGCCGCATCGCACGGCTGCCCGCCACAATGTTTGCGCAGGAACTTGAGCACCGCCGGGATCAGGTCGTGGCACTTGGGCTGCCGGGAAAGCGCGGTGCTCAGCGTGGACGACGACATCGCCAGCAGCGCTGCAGCCTTTAGTCCGAAATGCAGGAATTCGCGGCGGCTGAATTCTGAGTAGGAAGGAGCGCCGAAGGCGCCAGCGTGTCTTGCGAAGACAGCCAAGGGAAGTGCCTCTCGCAAAACACTAGGATGCGCCGGAACTCAGCTCAGGGTTGTGACTTTTTTGTAAAAACGTAGGTCCTGCCGCCGATGACCGCCGCCGGCGCCATGAAGATCAGGGCCGTGACCTGCGACCAGGAGACGACGGTCAGCAGCATCGAGACAATCGCTCCCAGCGCGATGAGCCCGCCCACGATCCATGCCGCAACGTAATTCGGCCGTCCACCGATGACGCTTGCGATGTATCCCGCCAGCAGCGCGAACAGCATCCCGAAGACGATGGCGCCGAACTCGAAGCTGATGCTGGCTGGGGCGTGCGGATCGTGGCCGGTGATGTGAAACAGCAGCACCGCCGATCCGGCGAACAGCAGGTATCCCAGCACTGCGCCGCTGAAGACGCGCATGGCAGCTCCGTTTTGTGTCAGGACACGGCTCCGGAGTTTACGTAAAGTTCGGCGAGGAGCCGTGCGGGTAGAGCTGGCCTTTAGGCCAGCGTCTAAGCCGTAAAAACTCGTTGCGAGGAGCCGTACGGGTAGAGCTGGCCTTTCAGGCTAGCGTCTAAGCCGTAAAAACTCGTTGCGAGGAGCCGTACGGGTAGAGCTGGCCTTTAGGCCAGCGTCTAAGCCGTAAAAACTCGTTGCGAGGAGCCGTACGGGTAGAGCTGGCCTTTCAGGCCAGCGTCTAAGCCGCCTTATTTCGTGCTTCCGAGCGAGCTTTAGCTCGCGAGGAAGCGGCCCTTCCGGGTTTTCAGCAAGCGGTTCAGCCGCGTCTGGCCGCTACGCGGCCAGTGAGCTTTTAAACGGCATCGCACCCCGGGCTTGCGCCCGGGGCTAGAAACGCAGCCGCTGCTCCGCAGCTCGCTTCATTTCCGACTGCTGCTGATCATGGCGAAACAAGGGCACAGCGTCCCCGGATACGAAACTGAAAGGCCGCTCTCGAAGTTGCCGACTGCTGCTGATGGCAAAGTAATGGCGTCCCTGGATAACGAGCCTGAAGGCTTGCAGCGTCCCCAGACGCAAAGCCCACCTCCTGATTGCCGAAGTGGCTCGCTGTACGAGCTACCGCTGCAAGCTCTCCACGATCACCGCAATCCCTTGTCCGCCGCCGATGCAGGCGGTCGACAACCCGTACTTCGCCTTGCGGCGGCGCAGCTCGTAGAGCAGCGTGATCAGCAGGCGCGAGCCGGTCGCGCCCAGCGGATGTCCCAAGGCGATGGCGCCGCCGTTCACGTTGAGCTTGTCCATGTCCAGCCCAAGCTCTTTGACGACCGCCAGGGCCTGCGCGGCGAAGGCCTCGTTGAGCTCGATCAGGTCAATATCGTCCAGCGTCAGCCCGGCTTTTTTCAGCGCGATCTTCGTTGCCGGCACCGGGCCCGAGCCCATAATTTTCGGGTCCACGCCCGCAATGCCCCAGCTCACGATGCGGCCCAGCGGCTTCAGATTGCGCCGGCCGGCCTCGTCCAGCGGCATGACCACCATGGCCGCGCCGCCATCGACGATGCCGCTGGCATTGCCGGCGGTCACGCTGCCGTTCTTGCCGAAGGCGGGCTTCAGCTTGCGCAGATCGTCCATCGTGGTGCCCGGCCGCAGATGGTCGTCCTTGGCGAACATCTCGCCTGTCGGCTCGCCGCGCCGGTTCTTCAGCGGCACCGGCGTCAGCTCCTCACTCAGGCGGCAGGCCTTGTAGGCGGCTTCGGCAAGGTTCTGCGAGCGCAGCGCGAATTCGTCCTGCTGCTCGCGCGTGATGCCCTGCTGCTCGGCGTAGAGCTCGGCGGTGCTGGCCATGTAGAGGCCGCAGTAGCTGTCCATCAGCGCGACCATGAGCGAGTCTTCCAGCTTGCCTTCGCCCAGGCCGACGCCCCAGCGCATGCCGCGAATCACGTGCGGCGCCTGCGACATCGACTCCATGCCGCCGGCCAGCACGGCCTTGGCTTCGCCCAGCTGGATCATCTGCGCCGCCGAGACCACCGATTGCATGCCCGATCCGCACAGGCGGTTAACGGTTAGCGCGGGGACCTCGATGGGCACTCCCGCTTTGAGTGCGACGTGGCGCGCGCCGTAGATGGCGTCGCCCGACGTCTGCTGGGCATTGCCGAAGACCGCGTGGTCGATTTCGCCCGGCTCGACGCCGGAGCGCTTCATGGCCTCAACCGCGGCGATCGCGCCCAACTCCTGGGCAGTGAAGTCGCGCAGCTTGCCGCAGTAACGCCCCATGGGCGTGCGGGCGCCGTTTACGATTGCGATGTCTGTCCCGTTATTTGGCATGAGTATATGGATGAACTTTCGAGGCTGAAGAAACTCTTCAGTCTAGCAGCGTGGAATGCGGGGCGGCAATGCCGGGAGCGGAGGCTGGTGGCTCAAACACCTCTTGCGGCGTTGTCCGCCAAGGTCCCCCGGGCCAAAACGCCAATGGCCAACAGCCAACCGCTACCAGCGAACAGCCAACCGCCAACCGCCAAATGCCACAACCGACTTGACATCTCCCCATCCTGCGAACCACGATTGCGCAGCAGGCGTCCACACTCGCATCGAGGTGAGGCGATGATATCCAGCCGTACAAACTACTTCGTTCGTGTTCTTTTCTTCTGCGTCGCGATGGCCGGCGCGCTTACCCTGGCCGGCTGCGGGAGCGGCGGCGCGGGCAGTATGAGTTCAGGCTTCATCCAGGGTGGGGGCGGCGGCAGCGGCAATCAGACCTCGCTCAAACGGCTGAGCGCCGACACCTTCACCAATCCCGAGAGCCAGCACGCCACCGAGGTCGAGCCGGGCCTGGCCTCCTTCAACATGACGTTAGTCACTGCCTTCCAGGTCGGGCGCATGTTTTCCGCCGGCGCCTCCGACATTGGTTTCGCCACTTCAACCGACGGCGGCAGCACCTGGACACACGGCCTGCTCAACGGCATCACGATGTTTCAAGGAGGCAACTACCTGGCGGCCAGCGATCCGACGGTTGTCTACGACCAGGCGCATTCGATGTGGATCATCGCCTCGCTGGGAGTCGCCGCCGACACCGATACGGTGATTGTCAGCCGCTCGGCCGACGCCAAGATGTGGAGCACGCCCACCGTCGTCAGCACCACGCCCGATGCCGACAAGCCCTGGATCACCTGCGACAACAACTCCAACAGCCCCTTCTTCGGCAATTGCTACATGGAGTGGGACGATCCCAGCCCGCCGGGGAACGGCCTGATCTCGATGAGCGTCTCGGTCAACGGCGGCCTGAACTGGCGGCCCGCGCTGCACACCACCGACATGCTGGCCGGCGTCGGCGGCCAGCCCGTCGTCATGCCGAACGGCACCGTAGTCGTGCCCATCCAGAGCGCCGATGGCATGCACATGCAGGCCTTCCGCTCCATCGATGGCGGCATTACGTGGAATACGTCGGTCACGATCTCGACCATCACCGATCATCTTGTAGCCGGCGGGATGCGCACCTCGCCGCTGCCTTCGGCCGCAGTCGATTCCGGCGGGCAGGTGTATGTCGTCTGGCAGGACTGCCGCTTCCGCACCAACTGCGTCTCGAACGACATCATCCTCAGCACATCGACCGATGGAATCGTGTGGACCGTGCCTGTGGCGATTCCCATCGACGGCCTCACCACCTCGATCATCGACCACTTCATCCCCGCGCTTGCCGTCGATCCTGCTACCGCCGGCGGCGCGGCGCATCTGGCGCTGACCTACTACTTTTTCAATAACGCGGCGTGCACGCTCTCGACCTGCCAGCTCAATGTCGGCTTCATTGCCTCCTCTGACGGGGGCAGCCATTGGGGAACGGCAACCACGCTTGCCGGGCCCATGTCGCTCAACTCGCTGCCCAACACCATGACCGGGCTGATGGTGGGCGACTACGTGGCAACCGTATACTCGGCCGGGCAGCCGCGCGCGGTCTTTGCGGTGGCGCAGCCGAAGGCAGGAAACAGCTTCGCCGAGGCCATCAACACCACGGTGAATGCGCTGCCGCAGATGCACGAGGCGCAGCGACCTGTGGTGCCGGCCGACCGCGTGGTGACGGAACATTCCGACCATCCGCCGCGGCAGTTCTACGATCTGGACAATGAGCATCCGATTCCGCGGAAGAAGTAAGCGTCGGCGAAGGCGTGCCCTCGTGGGTGCGGGCAGTGTGCGAACGCAGCAGTTGGCATTTGCCATCGGAAGATGATCGCGACTACGCGACTCGTCAGCCCTCGATCGCGTTCATCGTAGCGTGGATGTTGTGTGCTTCCGGAAGGTTCATCATGAGCCTGGATAGTGTGTGCTTGTGGAAGGAGGACGAGCCGCGGAATGGCGGCTGCGTTTTTAGCCCCAGTCGCAAGACCGGGGTGAGGGGATCCTACGCGATTCTCCTGGCCGCGTAGCGGCCAGGCCATGATGTGCTGGCCGCTACGCGGCCACCGAATGCCTAGTGCGGCGCCCACCCCGGGCTTGCGCCCGGGGCTAACACCGCAGCCGCTGCTACGCAGCTGTTGTAAGCAACCGCCGGGCGAGATTGCCCGACGTAACCGAGAGCGCTCGGCGGCCATTGACAACCGACAAATGACAAGTGCCGGGCGGCAACCGCCAACCGCAGGGCGGCGTTGCGAGCGGCAAAGGCCGCCGAGGCTAAAGCCTCTCGAATTTAGCGGCTTTCAAGGCACGGCTGGAGCCGTGCCCCTTCAAGCTGGAGCCATGCCGCCCTCAAGCTGAAGCCGTGCCGCTTCAGGCAGAAGCCGTGCCGTTCGAGTTGAAGCCATGCCCTTTCAAGCTGGAGCCGTGCTCCTTCAGGTTGAAGCCGTGCCTATTCAAATTCAACCTCAATCAGAATCTCCCCAAGTGCCAAGCGCCGCTTCAACATGCGTGTAGCTCCTCGATAACCCTTGCACAACCTGCGCGGCACTGCGCGGCGTCTCATCTGGGAGGAGGCTAGGTAACCTATGGCAACCGCACGGAAATCGAGTCACCGCAAGTCCAGCTCGTCGCGTAGCCGATCGCGCTCGCATAGCGGATCCAGCAGCCGCAATCATCGCAGCTCATCGGGCAGCCGCGGACACCGCAGCAGCAGCCGCAGCGGCGGGAGCAAGTCGTCGCATCGCAGCAGTTCGCGCTCGTCGTCGTCGAAGAGCAGCCGCAAGTACGGCCCGAAGGCGAAGAAGAAGATGAGCAAGGTGATGCATGAGTACAAGCATGGCCAGCTCAAGTCGGGCGGCCGGCGCAAGGTGAAGAGCCGCAAGCAGGCGATTGCCATCGGGATGAGCGAGGCGCGGCGCTCGGGCGCGAAGGTCCCGGCGCGCAAGAAGGCGGCGTAGGAGCGGTGGAAGGGCACGGACGGCAGAGTGCCGCCCGCCAAAGCGGGCTTTCAGGATAGGAACCGGGTAGTGCGGCGCTGAAGCGCCGCACTACCGGGTAATAGCCAAGGTAGGGGTAGAGCTGGCCTGAAGGCCAGCTCTACCCGAACGGCTCGCCGCTTGGAGTTTTTCAGGAAGCCGTGAAGCCGTGCCGACGAAGTTTTGCTGCCGGGCTAAAGCAGTTTGGTGAAAACTTTCGCCGCGACGTCGCCGGCTGAAGCCGGCTCGGAGATTCAGAAAGAAAAGCCTTAGACGCTGGCCTGAAGGCCAGCTCTACCTGAACGGCTCGTCGCGGCGAGTTTCGTGGGGACAGGGCTCTCACGCGGACACTGAAGGCCAGCTCTACCCAAACGGCTCGTCGCTTGGAGTTTTTCAGCAAGCTGTGAGCCGTGCCGACGAACTTTTGCTGCCGGGGTAAAGCCCCGGCACTTGCACTTTGGAATTTGCCATCATGCTTAAAGCAGTCATCTTCGATATCGACGGCACCCTCATCGACTCGGTCCCCCTGCACGCGCGCGCCTGGCAGGAAGCTTTCGCAAACTTTGGCAAGCGGATCTCCTTCGACGACGTGCGCAGCCAGATC
>DASRGM010000161.1:0-18415 GCA_035651035.1 Terriglobales bacterium | reverse complement strand
ATCGACGACATCGGTGATCGCCACGTCGGCAACACCGGCAAAAGCGTGGGCAACTGGTACTCCATCGACACCGACGTCAAGGTCGGCAAGCAGTATGCCATGCTGGTCGAGTCGAGCGCGCGCATGATTCAGGACCCGGTGATTACCGATTATGTAAACCGCATTGGACAGAACCTGGTTCGCAACTCCGATGCGAAGGTACCCTTCACCATCAAAGTCATCGACTCCGACGAAATCAATGCCTTCGCTCTCCCCGGCGGTTTTTTCTACGTAAACAGCGGCCTCATTCTGGCGGCGGATAATGAAGCTGAACTGGCAGGCGTAATGGCGCATGAGATTGCGCACGTCGCGGCGCGCCACCAGACGCGCGAAATGACCCGCGCCAACTATGTCAGCATGTCTACCATCCCGCTGATGTTCGTCATCAATAGCTGGGGCGTGTACGAGGCCGCCAATCTCGGCATGAGCCTGGCGCTGCCTGTGACCTTCATGAAGTTCTCGCGCAATTTCGAGGCTGAGGCCGACTACCTGGGACTGCAATATATGTACAAGGCGGGCTACGACCCGCAGGCGTTCATTGCCTTCTTTGAGAAGATCAAGGCGCTCGAAAAGGAGAAGCCGGGGAAACTCTCCAAGGCCTTCGCCAGCCATCCCCCGACACCGGAGCGCATTCTGAAAACCCAGGACGAAATTCGCGAGGTCCTGCCGCCGCGTCCGGAATATGTGCTGGACACCTCGGAGTTCGACCAGGTAAAAGCGCGGCTGTCCGCCTTTGAGAACCGCAAGAAAGCGATTCCCACGGACAATCCCAACAAGCCGACATTGCGCAAGACGCAAACCGCCGACAAGGGCAAGGAGCCCGGCAAGGATGGCGACGATCGGCCGACCTTGCAGCGGCGGGATGACGATTACGCCTCGGCGCGGCTGGGGCCGTTCTGATCGTTTGGTAGACCGGCCAGCGGCGCCGTTGCTACTGGCCTTGCATTCTGACGAACCGCCTTATCGCCTGATTCCACGCTCCAATAGCCCCGCCATCGGCCACGATGCGGTGTATAGTGTTCATCCTGGGTCCTCCAAACGGGGCCCCCTTTCTATTCGGCCCGGCAGAAAGGCTGCGAGCTTCCTCAAGTCAGATCGGGAGGCCGGTAGACGCCCGGCGTTGAGTTGAGGTCCATGATGCCCATTCCCCTGCAGCGGCAAAACGACGAGCCTTTCCTTCGCGAAGTACGCCTCTTCATCGAGGAAATCTGCTGCAATCTGCTGCGTCTGCGCTACGCGAAAGATTATGGAGTTGACCCCAAGGACGTACGCATCAAGCAGGAGTGCTCGCTTGGCGGGCCCAACGCTTCCGCCGACATCCGCATTGAGGTGAAGGGCGGGCCAGTCCACTTCATCGAAGTGGACTACGGCTATTCGCCCAGCCAGACCATCACCTCGCTCACCAGGAAATACGCGCGCGGTTCGCTGATGGACGGGGCGTCGAAGGTCGTGGTGGTAGGCGACGGCAAGCAGGCCTCACACTGGAGCGAGATCGACTCGCAAGTGCGTCCCGTCCTGCCGGCAGGCGTAGATCTTGAGTTCTGGGACGAGACCAGGCTGCTTTCCATGCTGCACGAAACCTTTGGAGTGGAAATCAGCTGCATTTGCGAAGCCGACATTGCGAACCTGCGGCGGGCGATCGATGTCGCGGAAGGTCAGCACGCCTTCGAAGACACCTGGAGCGGCGACAACCTGCAGAGCACCCTGACCTGGCACTACGGCTTCTGGGAGCTGCGCCGCCTGCGACAGAGTTATGGGCTGACTCCGCCCGACCTTTTGCCTCCCGGCATGTACTCCCGGGTAGTGACGGTTATGGCCGATCTGTGCAGCTTTTCCAGCTATGTGAAGGAGACCAAGGAAGACAGCGTCATCCGGCACTGCCTGACCATGTTTTATTCCAAGGCGCGCTCGGCAATCCTGAATACGGGCGGCATGATGTATCAGTTCGTGGGTGACGAAGTGATCGGGCTCTACGGAATCCCGGACCAGCCCGATGGCTACCTGGAGGCTGCCTTCGATTGTGCCAAGTCACTGGCCGACATCGGCAACTCGGTTTCGCGCAAATGGCAACGCGAGCTGGACAGCGCGCAGAAGTCGCATGGCGTTCATATCGGCATCTGCATGGGATCGATGCAGGTAGTTCCGCTGCGGCCGTTCAGCCGCACGCACATCAGCGGCATTGGCGACGTGATCAATCTTGCCGCCCGGCTGCTGACCGATGCGGGGCCGGGACAGGTGGTAGCCAGCAATGGGTATTATCAGGCACTCGCGCCGGAATACCAGGCAGCCTTTCGGGAGTCGGAGCCGGTAGAGGCCAAGAACATCGGCACCGTGCTGGCGTGGAAGGCCGACCTCAACGTTCCAGCCGCCCAGCCCGCAAGCCTGACTGCTGAACCTGTCTCGTAGTCCATATCTTTCACGAGGGGGGACGTCACTTAGCGGCCCCTCCCCCTCTCACATCATCTTCATCTTCGTATAGCGCCGGATGTCGCCGCGGAAATACACCAGGCCGCACACGGTCGCCGCAATCGTTCCCCACAAGAACAGCTTGCCTTTTGACATGATTCTCTCCTTTGTTACCGGCTCGAATCGAGCTGCTTTCTCATGCCGCCACAGCACGAGTGCGCCCCTGGCTGACCAGCTCTTCAATCAACTGAATGGCTTCATGCACCGCCGCCGCGACCGGGCCGCTGAGACCCATTTCTCCGTCCGGGTCGGGCTCGACGTTTGAGGGCTCGCAGCCGACGACCAGCACGCGCGGCATCTCTCCCCCCAGCGTGCGCACCAACTGCAGCACCGCGACCGGATTCATGGTGTGCGCGTCCATGCTGGAAGGCGCCTCCTCCGCCGCCGGCAGCTCCGGCTCGAAGTTGTAAACGTCTCCCGGCGTGCCGCCGAGCGGCAGCGCGTCGACCAGCACTACGAGGTCCCAGTCTTCCATCAGGGCATACGCCAGGTCGAAGCTGCGGATGCCGAAATCTACGACACAAACATTGCCGGGCAGTTTCCGCTCCGCCAGGCGGTTGACCACCTCCACACCAAAGGCATCGTCGCCAAGAAAGATGTTGCCGATGCCAGCTACCAGCACCTTACCGCTCATGCTTCACCTCGCCGTTCAACGCTAAAGGCTCAACTTCTTCGGGAGAAAAAAAGAAACGATGCCCGGGTTGCCGCAGCATGCCGAGATCGCGCCCGGGATCGTCTTCCAGCACGACGGCCAGGTGTACCTGGTCGTCGTAATCTCGTTCGATGGCCTCAATGATCGCCACCTTGCCTTTCATGGCGATGTCGAGGATGTCGGCGCTCTTCTGCGGCCACAGGCGCACGCGGTCGCCGGGCTTCACCTCGACACCAAACACCGTGACGCGGGCCAGCGGCGTGTTCTCCGGTGCATCGGGGTTCCACAAGTCAATGATCGGTTCGCCGCCCGGCGCCGGCCGCATCTCGCGGACAGTTCCGTGTGTCCGCATCAGTTGTTCGCGTGCACTCGCTTCCGTGCGCTGCAGCAGGTCGCGGACCCGATCGCCGCCACTCCGCATCTGGTTCTTCTCGTCGTCGGTCAGCGTCATCACCCGCAGCGTGAGCATCTCGTCCATCTCGGTGCCGTCGAAGAAGTCGCCGGCGCTTTCGGGCGCAATCTGCGGATAGTCGTAGAGGACGATGGGCGAGCACAGCATCATGTCGCGCTCGCCTTCGGTGCCCGCCAGCACGGGGAAGTTGCCGACGTTGCGGCAATCGCTAACTGCCTGGCGAAGATCCTCCGGCGGATCGAGGAGCGAGACAAACTCACCGCCGGTGACGCTCAGGAGCGTGTGCGCCGAGAGCAGCGAGGCAAACAGCGCACTGTCGCGATCGTGCGCCTCGCCAGCCAGCGAACTCGTGTTGCTGACGTCGATTGTGAGCTTCAGCACCGTCTCGCTGATCGGGTTCACCGCAACCGAAACTGAACCACACATATCAGATTTCGCCGAGGGGCAACGAAACGGGTATGTCGAAATCTTTGGTGTGCCGTTCTGGACGAGCGGGACTTCGACCTCAATCGATCTTTCGACAGCTTCATCGCCGCTCGCGGGTGGGTTCGCTGCCTCAGCGGACAGCAATTGCAAGAACCGAAGCTGAATGTGGAGCCGCGCATCGGTGTTCCTCTTCACCAGGCACTCGGAATGCATCACCGACCGCTCCGTTCCGGCTCCCACCTCGTGGTAGTCCGGCGGATAGAGAATCCCAAAGCTCCAGCGCTGCTGGTTCTTCACCGCCGAGAGCCGGTAGGGATAGAGCATGTAACCCTCGTAGAGGACGGCGTTGGCGACCTGCATGGCGCGTTCGCGGTTCATGCCTTGGCCTCCGCGGTCAGCCCGAGCGCGCGCTCCAGCGCCTGCTCCCAGGTGGCCAGATTGTTGCGCGCCTTGTACTCGGCGATCCGGTCGAAGACGTCGCGCTGCAGGCATAGCCATGCCGTATTCGGGTAATGCTGGTCCATCATCTCTTTCCAGACGCGGACCGGCAGCTTGTAAGCGGCCTCGCGGTCCCAGGGAATTTGTGCGATCTGCAGGCCCATCTGGCCCGCATGGAATACCGTTCCGCTGAACATCAGCCATACCGGCAACTCGCCGCCTTCCAGTCCGTAGATGTATTTCGTGATCGCGACATTGAAGTCGAAGGTGCAGGGCACGGGCACATCGATGACGGTTGTGCCGGTGAAGCCGGTGACGTTCACGTTGGCGTTGGTCCACAGCAGCGGATGGACGGACTTGCTCCAGCGCTCGGGCTCGCCGAAGAGTTCTTTGAGGTGCTCCTGCTCGGCGGGCGTGTAGCGGCGCCGTACCGGCTCGATCTGAATCTGCGCCCGCAAGGCGATGGAGTGGACCGGCTCGAGCTCGGTGTTCGTAATCCGCACCTTGAACGACAGCTGTGGAACGGCGGCGTTCGGTGTCGCCAGCACCTCTTCGACCTGGAAGTGCAGATCAGGCAAGCGCGCCTCCCGAAACCTGGTCAAGCTGCCGAAAGAAATTGTCGATCTCGTTCCAGACCTCTGCGCCACCGCTCAGCCCATGCCAATGGGTGCGGAGGATGCCCACCAGCCGGAAGCATTGATCGATGGGCGCGCGGTAATAGCGAGGCTCGTCACTAATGCGATTCACCAGCAGCGCTTCGACGTCGGGTTCAAACTTCGTCAGCACCGGATTGCGCGCTACCACGGCGTTCCAGTACTCGAGGTCGAGCGACGACTCCATCGCTCCTCCGGGGCTGGGATACTGCGCAATCACCCGCCCGGCTGCGCTGCTGTCGACGAAATATGCCATGTTGATGGGGATCAGCAGGCTCTCCCATTCCTGATCGTCCATGGCGAAGTCGTAGAGCCGGGTTGTGTCCCGCGGGATACGCTTGTAGCGCTGGCGTGAGTTGCCATTGAAGAGAATGGCGCAAGCTTCGCAAGCGCAGGTCACGCGACGCTTCTCCAGCTCCAGCAGATGCTGATGGGGCTCGCCCAGGCGAGTGGCGCAAAGCTCGCACACCTCAACCCGCGCCTGCGGCTTGCGCACGTAACGCTGCAGGGATACGAGCGGGTTCTGTGCGGGATGATTATTCGAGGTTGCCATTGGATGCCTTGAAAAGCTCGGTGCCGTCCTGGGGGGAGCGGCCGAGCAATTACCCTGACAAGCGCGGCTTTTTCGCCCCTGGGTAAGTGTCCGGTCGCGGAGTCGAAGGGCCACTGGACAGATCATCCCGCTTCGTACGCGACCTGCAGCTCCCGCCACTCCGTGCCCGCCCATCCACAAAAAACGTGGTTAGAGGAAATGCGGACGCTCCGGTCGGGGTGACACGCGAGAACAATGCCGCGAGGCGGCGCCGAAGCGCGCGCCCCAACCGAATTACGCCGGCGGCAGATGTGGCATGCGCGGGTCAATCGGCGCGCGATCATCTGCGTTGATTCCCGTTGAATCGCGCGCAGTGCGGCCTTTGCCTTCGCGACCCGGCTCGCGTCGTCCTTCGTAGGACCATTCTTCTCCGCGCTTTGTCCCTGGAGTATGCGCGTCGATGTCACGCGGTGGATTTTTCATGGCATTCTCCTGTCATTAAGAAGCTGTCGGGCCGACAGTTTCAGCCGTCGACCTTCATTGCCGGAGACGCTGCGTTCACCGGCTGGATCATCTCGACGGAAATAAATCCTGCAGCCGACGAGGCCACACCTTCGGCGACAAAGTCGATCACCTCAGGTGCGGCCTCCCGGATGGCCTGCTCGATTACAGACTTAAGCGCGTCGGGTGACGAGTGGCAGCCGTTGCCGGAGCTGCTGAGGGACACACGAACCAGGCTATCGCTGACGTCGAGCAGTTCTACCTTGCCGCCCTGCTTCTGTACCTGCGGGCGGACGTTCTCGATCGCGCGGCGCACGCGCTCTTCCAGCCCCCAGGGATGCACACCATACAGCACCATCAGCCCGCAGAGCAGAGCATCGCCGCCGAGCGAAGCCAGCGAATTCCGGCCGGAATCGCCGGTTTCGCTGAGCACTTCGACGATGCGGGCCATCGCTGCGCCGTGCAGGTCCATGAGCGACTGCATGAGTTCGAGCGCGGCGGTGCGTCCGCCATCATCTTGCAGGTCGTTGACGCGCCCGACCGCCCGCTCGATCTTTTCGGCGTACCCCTGGAACTCGCCGCTCGTCATTTGTGCCCCATGACGCCAAACATCGGCGAGTGCCGCGTCTCCAGAACCTTGCCGTTGCCTAGATACATGTGGACACCACAGGGGAGGCAGGGATCGAAGCTGCGCACCGCACGCATGATATCGATGCCCTTGAACTTGTCGGGACCGTTCTCCTCGAAGATGGGCGTGTTCTGCACCGCATCTTCGTACGGGCCAGGCGTGCCATAGACATCGCGCGGGGTGGCGTTCCAGCAGGTCGGCGGATAAGGATGATAGTTCGCGATCTTCCCCTCGCGGATCACGCTGTGGTGCGACAACACGCCCCGCACCGCCTCGTGGAAGCCGCAGGCGATAGCATACTCGGGCACCTTGAAGGGCGTCCACGTCTTGGTGCGCCCCGCCATCAGTTCCTCCATCGCCTTCTCGCAGAAGAAGAGCGCCGCCGCGGCCGCGTAGGCCTGGAAGTAGGTGCGCGCACGATCGCGCTCGATGGCGTTGCTCCACTTCGGGATCTTCCACTCGAAGGTTGTCTCCGGCAGCATCGCTCCTTTGGGCAGGTTGATAATGACGCTGTTGCCGGTAGCTTTGATGTAGCCGATATCCACCAGCCCGGAGAGCGCGGTCGACCACAGCCGTGCAATAGGCCCGCCGCCGGTATCCAGCGCCAGGTGCTCACCTGTGTCCTTGTGGTACCAGCGCGGCGACATCACCCAGCTGTAACTGCCGTTAAAGTCGCGCTTCTGCGGACGCGGGGTTGTCGTCTGGTTCCACGGATGCCGCTTGTCCACCGGATTGCCCAGCGGGTCGTGCTTCACGAAGGTCTCCTCGTTCTGCCAGTCGTCGTAATAGGAGGAGCCCAGCAGAATGCGAATGCCCAGGTTGATGTCGACCAGATCGTTGGTCACCAGCTTCCCATCCAGCACAATGCCGGGGCTGACGAACATGCCGAGGCCCCACTCCGGCATGTGTTCGTAGCGATAGTCGCAAACGTCGGGATCGTTGAACGATCCCCAGCAGCCCATCTGGATGCGGCGCTGACCCACCTTCTCGTAGCCGGGCAGGGCTTCATACCAGAAGTCGAAGAGGTCATCGTGCAGGGGCACCACCCTCTTCATGAACTCCACGTACTTCATCAGCCGCACCATGTAGTCGGTGAACAGTTGAATGGTAGGCACGGTGCCGACGCCGCCGGGATACAGCGTGGAGGGATGGACGTGGCGGCCTTCCATCAGGCAGAACATCTCGCGGGTCATGCGGCTCATGGCGAGCGTTTCCTGATAGAAGCTGCCGGTAAACGGGTTCAGCGCCTTCATGATGTCAGCGATGGTGCGAAAGCCGTGCTTGTCGGCGTTGGGCGATTGCTTGCGTTGCGCCTTGTCCCACAGGCCAGGATTGGTCTCCTTCACCATCTGCTCGCAGAAGTCGACGCCGACCAGGTTGTCCTGAAAGATATTGTGGTCGAACATGTACTCGGCCGCCTCACCCAGGTTGACGATCCACTCGCCCAATGCAGGAGGCTTGATGCCGAAGGCCATGTTCTGGGCGTAGCAGGCGCAGGTGGCGTGGTTGTCGCCGCAGATGCCGCAAATGCGGCTGGTGATAAAGTGCGCGTCGCGCGGATCCTTGCCCTTCATGAAGATGCTGTATCCGCGAAAGATGGAGGAGGTGGAATGGCACTCCGCGACCTGCTTGTTTTCGAAATCAATTTTGGTGAAGATGCCGAGGCTGCCCACAATACGAGTGATGGGGTCCCAGCTCATCTCCACCAGGTTCCGTTTCTTAGTCGGAGGCTTACTCAACGGCTCTGTCATTGTTCCCATGTCAATTCATCCTCTCCGCTAGGCAGTGCGGCTGGAGCGCGACTTGTACGCGCCGGGTTTGGGGTGATAGCCGGTGATGAGCTCGTGGCCGCGACGCCGCCACTCAGGCTCGCCATTCACGGTGCTGTTGGTGATGGCGCGCAAAGCCCGGATCATCTTGCCGTATAGGGTGAGCGCGGCGGTGGAGAAGCGCGCGCCGGAAGGCTCATCCATGAAGGGCATGAACATGTCGGGGAACCCGGGCATGGTGCAGCCGATGCAGATGCCGCCAACATTGGGACATCCGCCGATGCCGCGCATCCATCCGCGCTTGGTGACGTTGCAGTTCACCACCGGGCCCCAGCAGCCGACTTTCACCAGGCACTTGGGTGAGCCGTATTCGAAGGCGAAGTCGTCCTGCTCGTAGTAGGCGGCGCGGTCGCAGCCTTCGTGTACGGTCTTGCCGAACAGCCACGTCGGACGGAGCTGTTGGTCGAGCGGAATCATCGGCGCCAGTCCTGCCACTTGAAACAGCAGGTAGAGAACGGTCTCCATGAAGTTGTCGGGCTGTACGGGACAGCCGGGAACATTGACCACCGGCAGCCCGGCTTTCGAGCGCCAGTTCCAGCCGAGATAATCCGCCAGGCCCATGGCGCCGGTGGGATTGCCTGCCATGGCATGAATTCCGCCATACGTCGCACAGGTACCGGCGCCGATGACAGCCAGAGCTTTGGGCGCCAACCGGTCGATCCACTCGCAGGTGGTGATGGGCTGGCCGGTGTTGGGATCGGTGCCCTGCGCCGCCCAGTAGCCTTCCTCCTTGATCTGCTCGTTGGGTATGGAGCCCTCGACGACCAGAACGAACGGGTCGATCTCGCCGCGCTCGGCCTGATAGAAGTACTTCATGAAGTCGTCGCCATTTTCGTAAGCGAGCACGGGATTGTGCAGGTAAACCTTGGGAAGGCCCGGAATAGCGCCCAGGATGACATCCTCAATACTGGGCTGCTCTGCGTTGGTCACAGAAACTGAGTCACCGTCGCAACTAAGGCCGGCGGTCAGCCAGACAATATGAACTTCCTTCACGGGTGAGTGCGCATCGAGCTTGCGCCTCTGGAACGAAATCGGCTCAACTGGCATGAGGACCCCCTTTCAGCCGGCCGGTGTTAGAGCGGAGCTTGGGCCCCGCATTCGCTGTGCGGAAGGAGAAAAGAAACAACACGAGCGGCGAGTCATGGGAGCGACTGCCGCCGCCGATCGATATTGCTGGACGAGGGTTGACGCCGGCGGGAATTTCGGCGCGGTTGGGACGAGAAATGTAAGTCTCTGCTTGATCAGGACTGCACGCCTGCGGGCCAGAAACCCGTAGCGAGCGATTCGGATTGCACTCCACTGGCAATCCAGCCTCCCGCAAAACCTTTAAGCCGATTCAGGGCGAGATGCCCTTGCTCGCACTTGCGTTGCCTGACACAAATTTTTCTGAGTGATGCTTGGTACCCAAATTAGCGTCCCGGTTTTGGACGCTAACTTGGGTCCAGGTTAGGCCAAAAGATGGTCGAACCTGGGCACCCATCATCTACCTCAACAAATTCTGGGCAACTGCTCGCCGAACAGCGTGTCCACTACTCGCGTCCCGCCAATCTCGGTTTCCATCAGGACCATGCCGGGATGATCCGCCACCACTTCTCCAATAATGCGCGCATCGCGCCCCAATGGGTTCTGGCGCATGCGCTCCACCACGGTGTTGGCACGACTGGGCGCGACAATCGCCACCAGTTTGCCCTCGTTGGCGACATACAAAGGCTCCAGGCCGAGAAGCTCGCAGGCGCCGCGCACTGTGTCCCGCACCGGCAGCTCCGTCTCCCGAAGCAGCATTCCGGCGCGGGAGCGGCCGGCAATTTCATTCAGCACGGTCGCTACACCTCCGCGCGTGGGATCGCGCAGGCAGTGGATCTCCGGGTCCACATCGAGCATGTCGCTCACCAGTCCGTGCAGCGCCGCGCAATCGCTCTCGATCACGCCTTCGAATTCCAGGTTCTCGCGCTGCGACAAGATCGCCATGCCGTGATCGCCGATGTAGCCGCTCAGAATGATCTGGTCGCCCGGCTGCGCCCGATCTGCCGAAATATGTACCGGCCGCTCCACGAGGCCGATTCCGGTGGTCGAAATGAAGACCTTGTCGGCCTTGCCCTTGTTCACGACTTTGGTATCGCCGGTGACCAGCTGCACGCCGGCATCGCGGGCGGCCTCGCTCATCGACTGCACAATACGGCGCAGTTCCTCGGTGCTGAGGCCTTCCTCTAGGATGAATGCCGCAGCCAGGTACAGCGGCCGCGCGCCGCTCATGGCGAGGTCGTTGACCGTGCCGTTGATTGCCAAGCGGCCGATGTCGCCGCCGGGAAAAAAGATTGGCGTGACCACGAAGGAGTCTGTGGTAAAGGCGAGGCGCGAGCCGTTGACCTGCAGCACCGCCTGGTCATCCAGCTTGTCCAGAAACGGATTGCGGAACGCCGGAAGGAAGACGCGCTCCAGCAACTCGGCGCTGAGCTTGCCGCCACTGCCATGGCCCAGCACGATCTGCTCGTGATGCATCAGCGGCAGCGGGCACGAGGCGCCGGGGAGGTTCCCGCCGTCTTCGACTTCCGCCTTCATTTCAGGCTTAGGCATGATTTCTTTCAACGCCGATAGCACCTGGGTCTAAATGATGTCCTCTTCGCCCATGGCTACATGCGTCAGGTCCCAGAGGATGTGCAGCAGTGCCACATGCGACTCCTGGATGCGATGAATGCTGAAGCTCGGCACGGTGAAGCAGTAGTCCGAGACCTCGGGCAGACGGCCGCCATCCTTGCCGGAAAACGAAATCGTCAGCAGCCCCTTATTGCGAGCAGCTTCCATCGCATAAATCAGGTTGGGCGATTGGCCGCTGGTTGAGATCGCCAGCGCCATGTCATCTTTCTCGCCCCAGAGCTCGATCTGGTCGATGAAGATGCGGGCAAAGTCCTTGTCGTTCGAGATCGCCGTGACCACCGGCATCTGGCTGACCAGATCGAGGGCCGGCAGCGCGCGGCGCTTCTCGATGATGGGATGAACGAACTCGACGGCAACATGCTGCGCGTCGCAGGCACTGCCGCCGTTGCCCATCACCCACAAGCGCCGGCCGCGCGCAAAGCGCTCCGCCATCTTCTGGCTCAACTCGCCGATGTCATTCGCGTAACGCTCGAAGAATTTGTTCTTAATCTCTACTGATTCCTGGCACTTACGCATGACTTTGTCATGCCAGTCCTGGGCGGAAATTCCCGTGTTTGCGGTGACCGCGCTACTCATACCAGGTCCAAAGATTTGGGTACCACCACGGAAGCACGGAATTGTTTTGATTTCGCTCTCTTCCGCGCCTTCCGTGCTTCCTTAGTGAGAACGCTTGCCGGAACGTGCGATTCACGCCGCGCCTTCCAATCGCGTAGCTTCGCTCGGCCGCCTCTGGTCCAGCTCGTCGCTGCCAACGTCGAAGAGGCGGTTGAAGCGCGCGCGGTAGTTCTCGAATGCGATCTGCGCGCCCAACTCGATCAATTGCTCCTCCGAGAACTGCTGCCTTAGGCGCGCGTATAACTCATCGGAGATGTTCGACGGCGTGCTGACCATCGCATCGGCCAGATCAATCACCAGACGCTCCGTTTCGGACAACGGCGTGAGATCGCTGCCCCGCACCGCCGCCAGCTTCTCATCGCTCAACCCGGCCTTTCTGCTCACGGCAGAATTGATGTCGACTCAAAAAGGACAGCCAATTCGCGAAGCCGCCCGCAGGCTTCCCAACAACGTGTAGCGCAGCGACACGCGCCGTCGCCTGTCCAATGCGGACTGCATGGCGATTCCGCCCCAGATCAGGCCCGGCAGCCGCATCTGAATCTTGGCCGGCGTGAGGTCCTTGCCGAACATCTTGCGCATCATGCTGTAAAACCAGCGCAGATGCCACGGCGCCTGATTTCTCTCGAGACCACCAATACGAGCCATTCAACTACCCACAATCGCTTTGGTTCCCCAAGCAAGCACGGAATACATGAAATTCTTGAGTTACAAGAATTCCGCGCATTCCGTGCTTCCGTGGTGAAGACCTACGTCGCCAGCGCATGCGCCGCGGCCGCTTCGGCTTTCTGTTTGTCCAAGTGCCGCCCATACGCGTAATACGCGGCACACGCACCTTCCGCCGAAACCATGGTTGCGCCCAGCGGCGTCAGCGGCGTGCACATGGTGCCGAATGCCGGACAATCGTGGGGCTTCTTGATGCCCTTCAAAATCTGGCCGCTGATACAGATCGCCGGCTCCTGGGTGTCGATTTCCTTCACCTCGAAAATCTTCTCGGCATCGTGATCGCGATACTCCCAACGCAGCTTATAGCCGCTCTTGGGGATCCAGCCGACGCCGCGCCAGCGCCGGTCCGCAACTTCGAAGACACTGTTTACCAGCTTGCGCGCGGGCACATTACCTTCGCGGTTGAGAATGCGCGAGTACTGGTTCTCGGTGACGTGCGTTCCTGCCTCCAGTTGCCGCACCGTCATCAGTGTTCCCTGCAGCAGGTCCAATGGCTCAAAACCGGTAATTACGATGGGAACTTTGTAGCGCTCGCTGACCGGCTCGTACTCGCGATAGCCCATGATGGCGCAGACGTGTCCCGGCCCAAGGAAGCCCTGCACGCGGTTCTGTGGCGATTGCAGGATGTAGGTAATAGAGGGCGGTACCAGCGAATGGGAAACGAGTACAGAAACGTTCTTCGCGCCCTCCTGCTTGGCGCGATGCACCAGCATCGCGTTTGCCGGCGCCGTTGTCTCGAACCCGATGGCGAAAAACACAACTTGCTTGTCTGGATTTGCGGCGGCGATCTTCAGGCAATCCAGCGGCGAATACACGACGCGAATGTCGGCGCCCTTCGACTTGAGGGCGAACAGATCGCCATGCGAACCGGGCACGCGCAACATGTCGCCGAACGAGCAGAAGATGACGTCGGGGCGCGCAGCGATGGCGTGCGCCTTGTCGATCATGTCGAGCGGGGTGACGCAGACTGGGCAACCCGGTCCGTGCACCAACTCGATGCCTTCGGGCAGCAGACGGTCGATGCCGTGCTTGACGATTGAGTGCGTCTGCCCCCCGCAGACCTCCATGATCACCCATGGGCGCGTCTGGATGCGGCGAATCTCCTCGAGGACCGATTTCGCCAGGCGCGGATTGCGATATTCGTCGATATACTTCACTGCGGCTTCCTCGCAGAAATCTCATCCACTACCGGCGCGTGCAACTCGGTCAACTGGTCCATCTCTTCCAGCAGTTGGTAGGTGCGCTCGGCCTCTTCCGGATCGACGGTGCTGATGGCGAAGCCGACGTGCACCAGCACGTAGTCACCAACCTTCGCCTCGGGTGTGTAGTCGAGCGACGCCTCGCGCACAATTCCGCCAAACTGCACCTTGGCCATGCGCATGCCGCGCCGGTCAAACTCTTCCAGTACCTTGCCGGGGATTGCCAGGCACATGAATCACGCTCCGGAGTTTATGCTCATGACGGTCATGCCACTCCATCAGGGCGGCAGAAAGCTGGGACGCAGGAACGCCGACCAGAGAAAGTCAGCCGAGAAATCTTCGTGAGTCTGCTAAGTACCTTTCCCCCGATGCAGCTGGGAGCTGAAAGGCTGCCTCAGACGAAACAATTATTGTTGCGCGCTGCCCAAACGCGCCGGATTTCCGATACTTCGCAGGTTGCGTGATTCCCTTTGGGCGGTTGAGCTTCGGTCGAAGATCTTGCCAAAGCCAACAATCAATCAATAATCATTAGGAGAATGCTACCGCAATATCCGGCAGGTGCTCGGGAAATCGAGAGCTGCGCGATGGCTGATAGAGCTGCCTTCAGAGCAGCGTCGAGGTCTGTTGAGGTTCTAAGCCGGGCTTCAGCCGGGGAGAGGCGTCACGCGAAGGGTTCTTAGCAGCTGAACGATTGTCACCCTACCGGGCCAATGCCGGCACCGCCCATGCAGACTGGAAAACCGCAACCGGGTCTTCGGAATGGCTGACCTCCAGATCGAGGTAGCTGTCCGTGGTAATCCAAAAATAGGTCTTGACGTGCGAGATCAGCAGGTCGAGCGCAGCATCGAGTTCGCGATGCGCCGAGGCCAGAGCCGGCAGCGTTCGCTCATGATGGGAAGCACGCGGCACAGTCGCCCGCCTGATGTTCACGACGGCTTGCTGCAGTGCACGACGATCATCGGCAAATTCACGCTGGGTCAGCTTGCCATGGATCAGTTCCGGATAGCTGGTCAGCTGCTCCAGGATTTCGGAGAGGCAGACCTCGGCATCTCCCCCTTGCAGCAGGCGCAGCACGCGGGCGGTCATCGCCTCAACGTAGCAGCCGCGCAGCATGTCAAGAAATGCGCTGCGAGCGTTCTTGAGTTGCGGATTATTCGCCACAACGTCGCGCTCCAGTCTCCAGTAAATATCGCGGTCGGTCGCCAGTGCCTTGAGCTGCTCGCCCACTTCGCGCAGCTCGCTGCGGGCGCGTTCGCGGAATTGCTTCTCGCTCAACATGGCTTCAGTGTAGGCGCGGCGATGAACACGGAGCTGTGACGTAGATCACGTATGCCGGTCCCTGTCGGAGCTGAGCCGTTGAGTTGGTCATCACGCACTGTCCCTGGCTTCGCGTGATGACCACCTTCTACTTCGCAGGGCAATGGCTATTTCGCCTTGCGATGCCATTGTGCAGTCCCGATACTCGTACAATGGATTTCCGAGGTCATCCTCCATGTCTTCTTACGACGAAATTGTGGAACGCGAACGCCGTTATCTGCTCAATACGTATACCCGTTATCCACTTGCCATTGCGCGCGGCAAGGGCGTCTACGTCTATGACGTCGAAGGCAAGCGCTATCTCGATTTTCTCAGCGGGCTAGGGGTCAACGCTCTCGGTCACGCGCACCCGCGCATTGTCAAAGTCATCCGCGAGCAGGCGGCGAAGGTCATCCACGTTTCCAACCTCTATTACAACGAGTACCAGGGTCTGCTCGCGGAAAAATTGTGTACGCTCTCCGGCATGGATCGCGCGTTCTTTTCCAATAGCGGCACCGAGGCAATCGAGGGCGCGCTGAAGCTAGTGCGCGCCGCCGGCCATGCCAGCAGCACCGAGAAATGCGTCGTGATCGCGCTGGAGAACTCTTTCCATGGGCGCACCATGGGCGCGCTCGCGCTCACCGGCCAGCCGAAATACCGCAAAGATTTCGATCCCATGCTGGAGGGCGTGCGCTTCGTGCCGCGCAACGACTTCGACGCCCTGCGCGCCGCCATGGACGAACGCGTCTGCGCCATCGTGCTGGAGCCTATCCAGGGCGAGGGTGGCATCCAGCACACTACGCCGGCATTCCTGCAGGCCTGCCGCGAGCTTTGCGACCAGCACCACGCCGCGCTGATCTTCGACGAAATACAGTGCGGCATGGGACGCACTGGACGGCTCTTCGCCTTCGAGCATTTCGGCGTCACTCCCGACGTAGTCTGCATCGCGAAACCTATGGCCGCCGGCCTGCCGCTGGGCGCATTTCTCGCCAAGGAGCAATTTGCGCAGCACATCACGCCCGGCAAGCACGGCACCACCTTCGGCGGCGGACCGCTCACCTGCCGCGTGGCTTTGGAATATCTGGCCATCCTCGAAGAAGAGAATCTGCTGGAGCGCGTGCGGCGCGTGGGAGCCTACTTCTCGCAGAAGCTCGCCGAACTGGTGAACAAGTTCGAAATCGCCACCGAGGCACGCGGCGTGGGCGCCATCCAGGCGCTGCAGCTCAGCATCCCCGGTAAGCCGGTCCTTGAAGGCTCCCACCAGCACGGGCTGCTGATCAATGTCACGCAGGATACCGTGCTGCGCTTCCTGCCGCCGTTTCTCATTGAAGAGAAGCACGTCGATGCGGCAGTGCGCGTCCTGCGAAAGCAACTTGCGGCAGCGCAGAAACAGGCGAAAGCGGACAAGAAGGCAGAGCAGAGCGCGGCGGTTACGGCGTAATGGCAGAATTAGGTCAAGGCATTGCTCTGGTCGAGGATGGAGGGGGAGCCAAAATCTATGGCGCCCTGCTGCTACGTTTACGTTGCGCCGCCAAGTCGACACCCGAGCGAATCTATAGGTTCAATGCGAGTGATCTCCGCGCGCTGGGCGAAACCTCCCTGTGACGCAAAGTCGGCGTTCCGTAAACACCGGCTCTTCTTTGCTCGGGAGTACTGTTCAGGTCAAGATTCAGGACTGGCTGGCCACATCCTGCTCATCTCGAGCGCCCCGGTGCTCATATTTCTTGCTGGCGACCTCGGGGATGGTCCGCCGTCGCTCGCCGATCATCTCGGCTACGATCGAGATTGCAATCTCCTCCGGCGTGACTGCGCCAATCTCCAGCCCCACCGGCGCGTGCACCTGCGCGAACTTTTCCCCCGGAATTCCCTGCCGCTCCAGTTCCTTATATATGGAGATGGTTTTGCGCTTGGAGCCGATCATTCCGAGGTACCGCGCGCGTGCGTCCACTGCCCAGCGCAGAATGCGCATGTCGTCGCGATGGCCGCGCGTGACAATCACAATGTAGGAGCCCTCGGGCGGATTCAGCCGCGCCGTCACCGCATCGAAATCGTCGGCGACAACTTCGCGCGCCTCGGGAAATCTTTCGCGGTTGGCATAGGACTCGCGATCGTCGATGACCGTCACCTCGAAGCCGGCGATGGTCGCAATCTTGTAAACGTTGTAGGCAACGTGCCCCGCGCCGAAGACGTACAGCAGAGCGGCCGGCAGCACCGGCTCAATGAAGATCTCAAGCGTGCCGCCGCAGACCAAACCAGTGTCGTACTTGGGATCGTTGTTGAGGTTGAAGGTGAGCGAGCGCGGCTTCTCCTGCTCCATCACCTCGCGCGCCGCCTGCCACACCTCGGCCTCGACGCAGCCGCCGCCAATGGTGCCGGCGATCGAGCCGTCGTCGCGTACCAGCATCTTCGCCGTCTGGAACGACGGGATCGAGCCGCGAACGTTGGTGATAGTCGCAACCGCTCCCCGCCGCCCTTCGCGGCGAAGCTGCACGATTTGTTCGTAGATGTCCATGAGGAACCGCAACTAGCAACTGGCAATCAGCAACTAGCTCTGACTAGTTTAGATGGGATCGATGGAAATCGGAACCGGCTTGGAATGATGCCAAGTCCGTGTCGAACGGGCGCCCAAGGTCCGCACGCAATAGAAGCAGCATGGGATTGCGGAGCGGTGATTATCGGTGCGATGTCGCAGCCGTAGGCAAGCACGCAGTGAGCCGTTGAGGATACTCCAGATGCAGTTCTTTCGTGCCTGTGCTGACCTTCAGCTTCGCGCTTTTCGATATCGGCATGGGAGGGTGGAAACTGAGCAGATAGGGTGGTTGCAATTCCACGCTGAAGATGTCAATCATGGCCGAGGCGGAGGAATTGACGTTGCCCGAATGATCCAGGTGCGAAATGATCCAGACGTTTCCGCCGGTTGATCTGGTCAGCTCCGACATGTCTTCGAGGCCTTGTTCGTCTGCCGTTTGCTGAATGCCGCGCGCAGCCATGAGAAGCGCGAATGAGCGTATTCCGCGGGCGATTAACTCATTTGCCAGCGAATTGCCGCTTACCGGAGGTAGCGTGTTCGCGCCATTGGAAACAATAACGACAGTGTCGCCGGGTCGGGGCTCCCCAAACAATTGCAGAGAGCGTTCGATTGCGGCATAGAGAGCCGTTCGGCCGTGAGGCTTGATGTTCTTTAACCCGACAACTCTGCGGTCCACAGCATCCCGGTCCAATGGCGCAACACATTCTCATTCGCCCAGCCGGAGCTGCTGCGTTTGATCTTGCCATCCTTCCCTGCACGTGCCGCAGGTTAGCATCTATGCGAGGGCTAACATCTAGATTTCCAGTCCGGATACAGGAGAA
>DASRGM010000160.1:0-6025 GCA_035651035.1 Terriglobales bacterium | reverse complement strand
CTTCGATCTCCCCCGCATACTCACGCGTCTCCTCCAGCGATTCCTGCAAGCGGCCCTGGGCACGGGCCAATTGGTCGGTGCGGTGCGCCACGCGCTGCTCCAGCCGCGCGTTCAGGTCGGCAACTTCACGCTGCATGCGCACGCTCAACTTGATGTACCTTGATACTCGGCGAGTGGTAAACACCGCAATGGCCGCGACGATCAGCATGGCGAGTATTTGCAGGCTCAAGCCCACGCGATGAGTGATCCGATCGTGCTCGGTGGCAACGCCTGCCGCAATCTGCATCTGAGCCAGCTCAAAGCCGGCAAGCTCTTGCCATGCGCCGTGGTACGCGAATAAGGACGGCGTGGCGTCGTTGAAGATCGCTGCGGCAGCCAGGTCTTCTCGCTTTCCTTCCCTCCGCAGTTTGATCGCCCGCTCGTCGGCATCCAGATAGATCATCCGGTCCTGCTTCACCGCGGCTATCAGCCCCCGCTCCTTCTCGCTATCGGCTTGCCGCTCCAACTCGGCGACAATGCCGGTAATCTTTTGCCGATTGAGTCCCCTGCGGGCCAGCAGATCGGGCGTTGTGGCTTGGTTCAGCAGAAGATTCATGGCGATCCTGCTGTTTTCGCTGGAGCAGCGGAGCGCCTCGTAAACCAGTTGCAGCTTTTCCCTTCGCTCGGTAAGGCTCTTCTCCAAATGGGCATCCGCACCCAGGGTGCGCCAGCCTACCCAACAGCTCACCGTAAGCATCGTGAGCAACGCGAACGAGATGCCTAACCTGAGGACCAACCGTCCGTCGCGCTCCGCAGCCGACTTGCCTGCAAGTGGGACGGCAGTTGCCGGCGTGGCGCCTCGAATGCGGCTTGCAGGGTCATTGCCGGCTTCGCCGCCCCCGTGCGAGGGCGCCGCAGCACGCGTGTCCGTATCCATCTGCTCAAGCTCGCCGACAGGAGTCATACGTGTCCCATGCGAGGGTCGGCTGCAAGGGGGGAATCCGCTCTCTCTCATTCAGCATATCGGCTCTCACCCCACGAACCGGGAACTATTTCTTCGTAGAGTAACGACAGAAATCCGCGCACAGACCATTTTGGGAATGGTCCCGAGGCGGCAGACTGACACCGATGCGCTTACGGACGCTGGCCCTTGCGCCACTCCGGCCGGAAGCTGCTGTCGGCCAGCCAACGGACGGGCGCGACCATGGAGCCGATGGCGCTGTCCAGGTGCTGCCAGTCAATCCGGTCGGCAGTGTCGGTCGGGCGATGATAGTCCGAATGCAGGCCGTAGCTGGAGACGGTTTGCGCGACAATGCCCTGCCGCGCGAGCGCGTAGTTATCGGAGCGGGTAAAGAAGTTCTGCCGGGGATGCGGGTCGCCGACCAGGTGGGCTCCATGTTTGGCCAGCTCCGGCCCGAGATTGCTGCGCTCCCATCCGGTCAACCAGAGCTGGTCATAGGCGACTTCGGGATCGCGGCGCCCGATCATTTCGAACTCCACATTGGCGACGATGCGGTGCAGATCGAAGGTGGGATGCTTCAGGAAGTAGCGCGCGCCTACCAATCCGGCCTCTTCGCTGCCCCACAGCGCGAAGACGATGGTGCGCTGCGGCGGAGGCCCACTGGCCAGCGCGCGCGCCAGCTCCATCACGGCGACGGTGCCGGAGGCGTCATCGTCAGCACCTGGATAAACCTTCCCCTTCTTCACTCCCAGATGATCGAGGTGGGCGCTGAGCAGGATGATTTCCCCGGGTTCGCCCCTGCCGTCGATCTTGGCCAGCACATTCCAGCTATGCGAGATCTCCCCATTGCGGCCTTTGATCGTGGCCGTCTGGATGTAAGCGTCCGCCGGCGCAGCGGGTTTCAGCCCATACTCCCGCAGCTTGCCGGCGATGTACTCGGCCGCGTGATGCTCGTCCTCGGTGCCACTGCCGCGGCCGCGCAGCTCGCGCCCGGCAAGATAGTCGAGATTGTCGCGGATGCAGGTGGCACAAATCGAAGGCGGCGGCGCGGCGCTTTTCTCCTGGCCGGCCGCGGCGGCGAGCAACAACAGCAGGAGGCCCGTATACACAATTCGAAGACGGTGCCGGAATATCGACAAGCAGCGATTGTCAGCAGTTAGGCGTTGCCCGGTCAAGTGCAGCTCTGGATCAGATCGTATCCGCGAAATCATAGCCGCGGCAGAATCGGTTTCTGCCGCTTCCGCCCAAGCCGCTCCTCATCTGGAACCCGCATCCAACACGGCAGTGCGGGTACGCACAAATCGGGAGGCGACGCCAGGGTCTATGCCGGTCCGGAGGTGTTGGCAGGGGTTGGCGAGTCTGGTGATGGGAGCGGTGGTGCTCTTGCTGTGCGGCCTGCCGGCGCACGCACAGGGCGCGGCCCCCGGTGTGTCTTCCTATGCCGGCCAGAATGTTTCGTCGGTCGAAATTGCCGGCCGCCCCGACGTCAGCTTCAACAGCGTGGAACACCTGATCGCGGTCGAGCCCAACAAACCGTTGACGCAGCAGCAGGTGGATGCCAGCGTTGCCGCCCTCAAGCAGCAATCGGGAATTCGCGATGTGAAAGTCGATCTGCAACCTGCGGCCGAGGGTGTGCAGGTCACCTTCGTTTTGGGACCGGCCATGTATGTCGGCATGTATCAATTTCCGGGCGCGGTGAAGCAGTTCAGCTACACACGCCTGCTGCAGGTGGCCAACTACAACGCCCAATCGCCATACTCGGCCAACGACATCAGCCAGGCCGAGGATGCGCTGGTGCAGTACTTCCGCCAGCACGGGTACTTCAAGGCGGAGGTGCGCTCCCAACTCTCTGAGGACAAAGAGCACGAGCTAGTGAACGTGCTCTTCCGCACCGATCTTGGAGTCCGTGCGCGCTTCGGCAAGATCGAGCTGGCCGGTGCCAATCCCGATGAGACTGCGTACCTGCATAAGAAGCTGCGCTCGGTGATGGCGCGTCTGCGCGGCGACTCGATGAAGCCGGGCATGCTGTACTCCTACGCGCGGCTGCAGGGCGCCACGAAATACCTGCAGAGCGCCCTCGCCGGGCAGAACTATATCGCCGGCAACGTAAAGCTGGTTTCAGCCGAGTACGACGCCAACACCAATCGCGCCGACATCAACTTTCAGGTGACGATGGGTCCGCAGGTGAACGTGGCGACTACCGGCACGCGCATCTGGAAGCGCACGCTGCGCGACCTGGTCCCGATTTACGCCGAAAACGACGTCAACGACGAGCTGGTGCGCGAAGGCCAGCAGAACATCCTCTCGTACTTCCAGAAGAAGGGTTATTTCGACGCCAAAGTTGACGTGACCCAGAAGCAGACACCGGCGGGCATCTCGATTACCTATGACATCCACAAAGACGGACGCTTCAAGGTGAAGCAGGTCGCCTTCAAGGGCAACCGGCATTTCAGCGACAAGGAATTACGGGACCACGTGAGCGTCAGCAAGGCGAGCTGGCTTTTCCTCTCGCACGGCACCTACAGCCAGCAACTGGTGCGCGCCAGCGTGAAGAACCTTACCGACACCTATCACGCTGCGGGATTCAGCGAAGCGACCGTTGTGCCTGACGTCACGAACAAGGACCGCGAGATCAATATCTCCTTCCAGGTGACGGAGGGGCCACTGACCACGGTGCGCAATCTGACCATCCAGGGCAACAACACGGTGCCGGAAGCGGAGTTCGCGCCACATGGGCTTAACCTCGGCGCCGGTCGCGCCTACTCGCAGGAACTGGTGGCCAAAGACCGCAGCCTGATCATGGCGCACTATCTGACCTCGGGCTACCTGAATGTCGGATTTCGCGCCATGGCTCGGCCTGTGCCGGGCGGGTCGCACGAGATGGACGTGGTCTATCAGATCAGCGAGGGCCCGCGGGTGATGACCGCGACCGTGGTCACCGACGGACGCCAGCACACCCGCCAGTCGCTGATCAATCGACAGGTGCGGATCACGCCCGGTCAGCCGCTGAGTTACAACGCGATGCTTAGCTCCGAGGGCCGGCTGTATAACCTCGACATCTTCGACTGGGCGGAGATCGATCCCCGCCGGCCCATCACCGACCAGACCGACGAAGACGTGGTGGTGAAGGTACACGAGCGCAAGCGCAACTCCATCGTCTATGGCTTCGGCTTCCAGGTGCTGAACCGCGGCGGCGCGATTCCCAGCGGCACCGTCGCCGTGCCCGGGCTTCCGCCCGTCGGCCTGCCCAACACCTTCAAAACCAGCCAGAAGACGTTCTGGGGACCGGATGCAACCTTCGAATACACGCGCCGCAACATGCGAGGACACGGCGAGACGCTCAACTTCAGCTCCTTCGCCGGACGGCTCGATCAGCGCGGCGCGCTCACCTATACCGATCCGTACTTTTTAGGCTCGGGCTGGAGCAGCAGCGCCATCCTCACCGGCGAGCATAGCTCGCAGAATCCGATCTTCACCGACCGGCTGGGTGGCCTGGGGTTCCAGTTGAAGCGGCCCGCCGGCAAGTCGGAGATCAAGCGCAAAGCCAACAATGTTTTCCTGCGCTACAACTTCCAGCTCACGCGCATCAGCAATCTGCTGATACCCGACCTGGTGCCGGCCAACCAGCTCAATGTGCATCTGTCCACGTTGTCGGCCAGCTTCGTGCACGACACCCGCGACAATGTGCTTGATGCGCATCGCGGTCTGTACTCCAACTACGAAGTCGATGTGAGCCCCTATTGGCTGGGCTCGAACTTCAGCTTCGGGCAGCTGCTGATGCAGACGGCCTACTACAAGAACCTGCACGACACGGGCATCATCTGGGCCAACAGCATCCGCATCGGACTGCAGCAGCCCTTCAACGGCAGCGAGGTGCCGCTCAGCTCCAAGTTCTTTGCCGGCGGCGGCAGCACCCTGCGCGGCTTTCCTCTGGACGGCGCCGGGCCGCAGCAGACCATTCCCGCCTGCGGCAATCCCAGCGATCCTTCAACCTGCACCAAGATCACCGTGCCGCGCGGCGGCGACGAACTGCTCATCCTCAACAGCGAACTGCGCTTCCCGCTCAACATGATCAAAGACGGCCTGGGAATCGTGACCTTCTACGATGGCGGCAACGTTTTCCCGTCGATCGGCTTCCATGACTTCACTGCGCTTTACAGCAACAACGTCGGGATCGGCTTGCGTTATGCCACCCCTGTCGGGCCGGTACGCATCGACATTGGCCGCAACCTGAATCCGGTCCCGGGATTGAAACCGACGCAATACTTCATCACCCTGGGACAGGCATTTTAGTTATGGCGATTCGAGACCTTGGATTACCGCCGGAAGAGCCGCAGCGGCCGTATCTGGTGCCGCCGCGCCGGCCGGGCCGCTGGAAGCCCGTGCTGGCCTGGATTGGGGCCATTGTTCTGGCGCTAATCGTGATCGTTGTTGCCGGCATCTACATCGCGCTCCACAGCCAGAAGGTACACAACTACGTTCTCAATCTGGTTCAGCAGAAGGCGGGGGCGGCGCTGAACACCCCTGTGCAGCTGCAGAATTTCACGCTGCACCTTCACAACCTGGGCCTCGATCTCTACGGGCTGACGGTTTACGGTGTGGGACCCGGCGCGGGGCAGCCGCTGCTGCAAGTCGACCATGTCGGGCTGGGCGTGCGCGTGATCTCCGTCGTGCATCGCCAGTGGAACCTGGACCGCGTGGCCGTCGATCATCCCGTGGTTGACCTGATCGTCGACAAGGACGGCCAAAACAATCTGCCGACGATGCAGTCCAGCGGCAGCAGCTCCAATACCAACGCATTTGATCTCGCGATTCGTCATATCGTGCTCGACCGTGGTGCGATCTACTACAACGATCGCGAGAGCCCGCTGTACGCCGACCTGAACGACCTGCAGTTCCAGTCCAGCTACGACGCCGCCGCAAACGGCCGCTACTACGGTTCGATGTCCTATCGAGACGGGCACTTGCAATACGGCAGCTACGCGCCCATGCCGCACGATGTGAAGGCGCAGTTCGAGGCTCGGCGTGACGGCATGACGCTGAGCGACGTCAAGCTGACCAGCGGACAATCGCAGGTGCTGCTGA
>DASRGM010000159.1:0-2942 GCA_035651035.1 Terriglobales bacterium | reverse complement strand
TGCTGGACTTCACGCGCGGATACTCGGCGGTGGTGAAGCTCCAGGTCATCGCCTTCGCCGGCGACGCTGCTCCGGCCGCCGAGGCGGTGTAGCGCACACCGCGCGCCAGCGGCGCCGCCGGTTGGAACACGAGCGTGTGGTCGTCCGGCCAGGAGAAGGCGCCGGTGACCATGTTCGTGCCGTCGGAGAGGCTGAACAGCGACTCGGCCGTCGCCTGTTCGACGGACTGATTGAACAGCACTTGCAGCGGCGCCGCCGGAGCGATGTACTGCGTGTTGTCGCGCGGTGCAGTATCGGCGACGGCGGGCACAACCGTCGCGAAGTCGAAGACGTACTCCTGCGGGAGCTGGCCGTCCGGCAGGTCGCTCAGCCGCTGCAGCACGCGCACGCTGTAGTGCGCGTTCGGCTGCAAGGCATCCGGACGAAAGACGTACAGCGATGAGGTCAGCCAGTGGCCCGCGCCGTTCACCGGCGGGTCGAAGGCGAGCACCGGCTGGCTGCTGCGCTGGGCCAGCGCCGTGATCGGCGCCACCGGGCGGTTGAACTGCACCAGCACGTTCGCCTGCGCGTCCACCTCCGCGTCGTGCTGCGCCGGGAAGGTGTACTGCACGGCGAGCTGACCGCTCGCTGCGGGCTGCCCCGCCGCGGAACGGTTCAAGGCGCCCGCCGCCTCGCCCGAGCCGTCGTCGCCGCTGCCGCTGCCGGCCGACCCGAAGGCGTCGCCAGCCAGCATCGCCGCGAGGGCCACGGCTCCCAGCAAGCAGAGGATAAGCAGCACCGGAGAGCGGCCTGAACGTTGGTGGCGGGGTTGGTCCGGCATACGTGGCCTCCCGTGGGTCGTGCGGCTTCGTGCAGCACTGGACGCGCGATTCCGGAACTTCCTTCCACCTATCAGGTATCCGCAGGCTCTCCACTTCGCGCCGCGTCCGATCCTGTCTACGGAACGCCGCACGAAAACGGATTGGGCGGCGAAGCGAACCGATAGCGCCGCGCGGTAGGATGGGACGGGTAAGCAGATTCGGAGTGATGAAGATGACAACGCGAAGGCGGACTGCGGAGGTTGCCTCAGACAAAGCGGCGATGCTCGTACTTACCGGCGTTGCGGCAGGTGCCTTGCTTAGCCTGGGCGTGCAGTGGTTCACCCGCCACTTCCTCGTTGGCCAGGCAGCGGGCGACGAAGACGCCGTCCTCTCTGCGCTTGCCGCGGCCCCCGCCGCCGACGAACCGCTGTCACCTGAGGATATCGCCGCCTCTGAAGCGGGCTGGGCCGATCTCCGGGCCGGGGGGACGCGAGAGTGGAGCGATGTCCCGACGGACAGAGCGACGGCATGAGGCCGAGGCACGTTAGAATTACGGCCGCCGCCGATCGTGAGCGCGTCTCGGAGAAGGTTCCTTAAAGTGATTGGGCAGCAATTCGTCGTAAGTTCCGGACGTGTGCGCAAACCGGTGTTGGTGACCTCCGAAAGCTCGACGCCAGAACCGACGAGTGGGCGTTGCGCCATGGCCGTTGGCGCGCCGGCTTTACGTTCGATGACGCGCATCACGTGATCGTCGTGCTCTGGATCCGCCCACGACGAGATGCCTATCGATGAGCACGCTCCTCCTATGGCTGATCTGTTGAGCAACTGGGGGTTGGCACCGGCCGCGAGCGAGGACACAGCCGACCGCCGCGCACTTGAGGCGCTGGTGATTGACAATCCCGATCTCGAGCGGCTCGAAGAGCTGCTGGACGAGTTCAATATCTTCGAGGCGGCGGGCTGGACGCGTCAGGAAGCCCGCCATTCGGACTTCCTTGCCTTCCCGCTTGACCCGAGCCAGACGCACGGCCTCGGCGATGCGTTTGTGAAGCGCTTTCTGCAACGCGTACTTCAGCCGGCCGCTCGCGCCGAGATACCGATAAGCCCGATCGAGCTGGATCTCTGGAGCCTCGATGGCTTGCTCGTGCTGCGTGAGTGGCAGAACATCGACATCCTGCTGCTCGACGAGACACACAAGCTGGCTGTGATCATCGAGAATAAGATCGACAGCGGCGAGCACGACGGCCAACTCGACCGCTACTGGCAATCAATTTCTGATCAGTACCTCGGCTGGACAATTCTCGGGATCTATCTGAGCCCCGAAGGCCAACCGCCCTCTCGCTCCTCTTACGTGCGCTGCGGCTATGACGTGGTTTCCAAACTGATTGAGTCAATTTTGAAAAGTCGAACCAGGTCTATGGGAGCCGATGTGCAGACCACGCTTCGCCACTACGCGGCAATGCTACGGAGGTACATTGTGGGCAACTCTGAAATCTCATAACTCTGCCAACGTAAATATCAGAGGCATCACCGAGCACTGGATCTGATATTCGAGCATAAACCGGACAATCAGGCCGTCATAGGACAATTGCTGACAGCGGCAGTAAGTAGTCTGGCAGACTTGAGACTAGATGACACGAGTAAGAGATATACAAGGTTTGCTCCAAAGGCCTGATATTTTCCGCCGCTCACCGGTGGTAGTACCTGGACAAGCAGTCATCAGATTCTGCTCTTTCAATTTGAAGTCGAGCCAACCACTGTCAAACTTCGCCTGGTCATAGGTCCTGGTCCAACCGAGCCCCGTCAGCGTTTGCTCAACGCTTTCATCAATACTCCGAAGATCGGCAGCGCTTACAAAACGCTCTATAAGTACTGGAATACAATCTTAGTGCGTCAGTTCCTAACGTCGAAGGATCTGATGGACGGAACATCTGAAGATTGGGAGCAGCAGATCGCCACCCGTTGGACACACTTTTGCGGTGAGGATTTGCCGCGGGTGATGGACGCGGTCCGTCTCGCATTTCCTGAGCTAGTACACCATCACTCAGGGATCGAGGGATATAAGCGGTGGAGCTTGACGCGGGCATCGGCAGTCCGGAAGTGCCAACGCACGCCGGTGCCCGCGTGATTGCGCCGCGCTTGCCA
>DASRGM010000158.1:0-3887 GCA_035651035.1 Terriglobales bacterium | reverse complement strand
GGCGGGAAACTTCGTGAAAGCCAGCCTCGAGTCCACCACCGCGGCTGCGGCTTCGGTCAAGGCCATGCCGCCGGACTTTCGCGTCTCCATTACCAATGCCCCCGGGCCGGAGGCCTATCCGATTGCCAGCTTCACCTGGTTGCTGGTGCCGGCAGAGTGGAAGGACAAAACCAAGCGGAAGGTCATGGTGGATTTTCTGAACTGGATGCTCGACCAGGGACAGGCCATGGCCGCCGGCTTGAATTACGCTCCCTTGCCGGATTCGGTGAAGGAAAAGGAACGCGCGGCGATCAAGACAATTCAGTAAGTTGGAACTTCATCTCACGGGGATTATATCCGTCGGTTCGAGAGTGAAAACTCGTGCCGTCCCTACCGGACTCGGCTCTCCGAGGCTGGGCTACCCATCGCTCGAGCGGTGGGCTAACGAATGTCGCCCGCTCCGCCGGCTTGGCGAAGATACCATGCTCTTGAGATTCGGGCCGCACTTGTTCATTGCCGAGATGACTTTTCATAACAAGCACAACGTCGCCCTGGCCGACACCCCTGACACGCACGGCGATCCGCCTTTTGCTGTTCATCATCCTTTAACTGGGTATGGGAGCGGCAATCGAATGGGCGCAATCCCGGAGAGGCGTTTTGCGGAAGCGAGGCGGCATTCGGAGGAAACGATCACTGGCAGAAGTTCCGGCCCAACCAAGATCGCACCCGTGACCACCGCGCCACAAGCTCCGGCATGGCACCGGCAGCTTTTCAACCTGGACTTCGGTTTCCGCGGCTTGCTGCTGCTGGCTGCGCTGACCGTGCTGGCGCTGGTGGGGCTGATCCTGTCCGAGATGCTGCAGCGGTCGGCGCTGGCCTGGCAGAAATTCGGAATTCATTTCCTCTTCGCAAGCGAGTGGGACCCGGTTTCCGGCAGCTTCGGCGCTCTGCCGTTCGTGTACGGCACCGTGGTTTCCTCTCTGATTGCGCTGGTTCTCGCCGTGCCTCTCGCGGTTGCGGTCGCGGTGTTCGTTACCGAAATGTGTCCCAAGCCCCTGCGCAAGCCGATTTCCTACGCCACGGAATTGCTGGCTGCCATTCCCAGCGTGATTTATGGGCTTTGGGCAATCTTCGTGCTGGTGCCGCTGATGCGGGTTTACGTGGAACCCTGGCTGATGAAGCGCCTCGCCTGGACCGGGCTGTTCGAGGGACCGGCTTACGGAATCGGAATGCTGGCTGCCGGGACAGTGCTGGCCATCATGATCGTTCCGATCATCTCGTCGATTACGCGTGAGGTGCTGGCCGCGGTGCCGCAACCGCAGCGGGAGGCGGCTCTGGCGCTGGGCGCGACCCGCTGGGAGATGGTTCGCATGGCGGTGCTGCGTAATGCTCGCGCCGGCATTGTCGGCGCCGTCATTCTTGGTCTGGGCCGCGCGCTGGGCGAGACCATGGCGGTCACCATGGTCATCGGCAACCGGCCGGAAATCGCGAAGTCCCTTCTCGCTCCTGGTTACACCATGGCCAGCGTGATCGCAAACGAGTTTGCAGAGGCGACCGACGATCTTTACCTGAGCGCGCTGATGGAGATCGGGCTGGCGCTGTTTATCGTGACCGTTATTGTGAACATCCTTGCCAGATTGATGGTGTGGACGGTGACTCGCGGGACGCCGGCGAGGGCCCATGCCCAGTAGATACGTCCAGCTTCGGCGCCAGCTCACGGACTACTTCTTCACCGGCCTGGCGGCTGGTTTGTCGGTGGTGGTGGTTGGGGCGACGACCGCGATTTTCGCCTACCTGGTGATTCGGGGCGCGGGATCGCTGAACTGGGCTTTGCTTACGCAGACGCCCAAGCCTGTGGGCGAAGCCGGCGGGGGAATGGCCAATGCGCTGCTTGGATCGGGAATCATTCTCGGCATAGCCAGCCTCTTCGGGATCCCCATTGGGATTGGCGCAGGGATTTATCTTGCCGAGTACCGGTGCAGCCGGCTGGGCCAACTCGTCCGGTTCACCGCGGACGTGTTGAACGGCGTGCCCTCGATTGTGATCGGGCTGGTGGCGTATGGATTGGTGGTCATCCAAGAGAAACACTTCTCTGCCTTTGCCGGCGGCGTAGCATTGGCCATCATGATGGTTCCGACGGTGACGCGCGCGACCGAAGAGATGCTGCTGCTGGTGCCGCAATCAGTGCGGGAGGCAGCGCTGGGGCTTGGCATTGCGCAGTGGCGAACCATCGTTTCGGTGATTGTGCCCGCGGCCCGGTCCGGAATCATCACGGGAGTCATGCTGGCATTCGCGCGGGTCGCAGGAGAAACCGCGCCCCTGCTGTTTACCGCGTTCGGCAACCAGTTCTGGAGTCTTTCGCCGAACCAACCCATCGCGGCGTTGCCGTTGCAGATTTTCACCTACGCGATCTCACCCTTTGACGAATGGCACCGGCAGGCGTGGGCGGGTGCGTTGATGCTGGTGATTCTGATTGTAGGCACGACCGCCCTGGTGCGGTTCGTTCTCCTGCGCCGCATTCTCGGAGGAGCGCGCTGATGGACGCCGCGGTGGAAGTGCGCGACCTGAAAGCCTGGTTCGGCAAGACCGAGGCCCTGCACGGCATCACCATTTCCGTGCCGCCGAACCATGCCACGGCCGTGATCGGGCCTTCGGGCTGCGGCAAGTCAACTTTCATCCGCTGCCTGAACCGGATGCACGAGACCAATCCGGAGGCGAGGGCAGAAGGAGAAGTCAGGATTGGAGGAATGGACATTTACGGCGTGCCCGCGGTGGACGTCCGGCGCCGCGTCGGAATGGTGTTCCAGAAGCCGAACCCGTTTCCCACCATGTCCATCTATGACAATGTGGCAGCCGGGCTGAAGCTCAACGGCGTTCGAAACCGTAAGACCCTGGACGAGGTGGTCGAGCGCTCGCTGCGGCAGGCTGCTCTGTGGGAAGAGGTCAAGGACGCGCTCAGAAAGAAATCTGGCGCCAGCCTTTCCGGAGGGCAGCAGCAGCGGCTGTGCATCGCACGGGCGCTGGCGGTGAATCCGGAAGTGCTGCTGATGGACGAGCCGGCCTCGGCGCTCGACCCGATCTCGACCGCCAAGATCGAGGACCTGATTTTCGAGTTGAAGCGGAAGCTCACCATCGTTATCGTTACTCACAACATGCAGCAGGCTTCGCGGGTGGCGGAATTTACCGGGTTCTTCCTCATGGGCAGCCTGATTGAATTTGACCGAACGGAGAAGATCTTCACCAATCCCTCGGACAAGCGGACTGAGGACTACATCACGGGCAGGTTCGGATGACGCGCATCCGCTTCCATCAGGCGCTGGACGATCTCAAGCACCGGATCCTTGCCATGGCCGGGATGGCGGAGCAGGCGATTGACTTAGCGGTGCAGGCTTATTCACAGCGGGACCCGGCCATGTGCCAGCGGGTGCTGAACAACGAGCCAGCCATTAACCGCGCTGAACGCGAAGTAGACGAGCTCGCTGTGGACCTGCTGGCCATGCAGCAGCCGATGGCGGTGGACCTGCGCTTTATTCTCGCGGTCATCAAGATCAACGCCGACCTCGAGCGCGTCGGAGACCAGGCTGTGAACATCGTGCAGCGAGTGATGAACATGTTGGAGCAGTCACCGGTTGAGCTGCCCGTGGACATTCCGGCGATGGCCTCGCGCGTACGGGCCATGGTGCGAGACGCGCTCAAGGCGTTCATCGAGGGCGACCCGGACCTCGCGCGCCACGTGCTTGAAGCGGACGATGAGATTGACCGCATGAACAAAGAGGCTTTTGCCGAGCTGTCCAGGTGCATGCAATCGCAACCGGGAGTCGCGATGCAGGCGCTGGGTGCGCTCTCGATCGCCAGAAATCTGGAGAGGGTCGCAGACCATGCCACGAACATTGCCGAAGATGTCATCT
>DASRGM010000157.1:0-14739 GCA_035651035.1 Terriglobales bacterium | reverse complement strand
CGATGTGCGCACGCCGCTGCTGATCTTGTTAGGCGCGGTGGCGCTTGTGCTGCTGATCGCGTGCGCCAACATTGCCAACCTGGTGCTGGCCAAAACGCTATCGCGGCGTAAGGAGGTGGCGATTCGTTCAGCGCTGGGCGCCAGCCGCCGCCGGCTGCTGCAGCAGGTGCTGGCCGAAACCATTCTGCTGGCCCTGGCCGGTGGCGCCTTCGGGCTGGTCTTCGCGCACTACGGAATGCTGTTCATCGTGCGGTTCATGGGCCAGCAGCTTCCGCGCTCGACGGCCATCGGACTAGACCTCGGGGTGCTGGCATTCACCTTCGGCATTTCCCTGCTCACCGGACTGGTCGCGGGATTGCTTCCGGCGCTACGGCTGACCCGCGAAGATGTAGGCGAGGCGCTGAAGCAAGGCGCCGGACGCACCGCCTCCGATGCGCGCGGCAGTCGCACGCGTAGCGTGCTGGTGGTGGCCGAAGTTGCGCTCTCGCTGATGCTGCTCATCGGCGCCGGCCTGCTGATCCGCACCCTTTGGGCGCTGCGCGGCGTTAATCCCGGCTTCGACCCCACCCACGTCATCACCATGACGGTTTCGATTCCCTCCAACAAATTCGCTTCTCCGCAGCAGCAGGCCGGCTTCTTTGACCAGGTGTTGCAGCGTGTGCGTGCGCTGCCGGGCGTCCAAGCCGCCGGCGTCATCGATGCATTGCCGCTGAGCGGCGGCGGCTCGCATCAGCCGGTGCAAATCCAGGGGCAGCCCGTGGTGCCCATGGCCGACCAGCCGGAAGTCGACGTTCGCTCGATCAGCCCCGGCTATATGAGTGCCATGCACATCCCCTTGCTGCGCGGGCGCGAGTTCAACGACTCCGACGTGGCGGGCAAGCCAGGTGTGGTCCTCATCAGCCAATCCATGGCCAGGCAGTTCTGGCCCAATGACGACCCCATGGGCAAGCGTCTCGACATGTACTTCTTCCCCGGGATGACACGCGAGGTCGTCGGCGTGGTAGCCGACATCAAGGACGATGCTTTGAGCCAGACGCGCTCCGCTTCCATGCTGTACATGCCGCTGGCGCAATTGTCGGCGCCTCGCGGTGGCCAGTGGCACTCGTTTGGCATGACGCTGGCGGCGCGCACCCAGACCGAGCCGACGAGTGTGGTCGCGGGTATCCGCAATGTGGTGCGGGAGATTGATGCCGACACGCCGCTCCTGAACATCAAGACCATGCAGGACACGGTGGACGATTCCCTGTTGCAGCAACGCTTCACCATGTTTCTGCTGGTGGCGTTCGCCGCACTCGCCGTGCTGCTGGCCGCCGTAGGAATCTACAGCGTGCTGGCCTATTCGGTGCGGCGGCGGCTGCGCGACATCGGGATTCGCATGGCGTTGGGCGCTCAGCTCCGCGACGTTCTTCGCATGGTCATCCTCGAAGGCATGAAGCCAACCCTGCTCGGGGTGGTGATCGGAGTGGTGGGCGCGCTCGCGCTGGGGCGACTCCTCTCCAGCGTCATCTACGGCGTAAGCGTGCGCGATGTGGCCACCTTCGCCTCGGTTGCCGTGCTCATGACAGCCGTCGGACTGCTGGCCAGCACTCTGCCCGCGTACCGTGCCACGCGCGTCGATCCCATCAAGACACTGCACGAAGAATAATTTGCGGGACGAAGCGGCGCGGGGTTCGACTGTGGGAAAACCCTCCGACCTCAACATGACTCCCGTGAACCATGGCGCGGCGTCCATGGTGGTCTATGACTTCACGCTGATCGCACACTGATCGCTTGCGCGACAAACAAAATGAGGGCGGCGTAGGCCGCCCTTTCATCGTCACACGATATTTCAGTTGCCCACATCCGCCAGCCGGCAGATGAAGCCCCATCCGCCTCCAAGTTCGCTCACTGCCAACATCAGTTCATTGCTGCCCTTCTTTAGCGGCAGGTAGACCGCGTCGTTCTCCGGGTTAACGATGCCGAGGAAGCGCGGATCGCGAAAGCCTTGTGCGCTGCGGCCGCGCCATAGGATCTGCCCGTTGAGGAAGACGCTGACATCATCGCTGTAGCCGATCTCGAGCTCCTTCACCTGGTCGCGATCGGATTCAATCGTGGTGCGCGCGTACAGGACCTTCATGCCGGGTTGCGGCTGCAATCGGGTGGAGAAGTCCTGCTGAAAGCTGACATGCGGATGCGGCGCGTCGCGATACCGATAGAGCACCACCAATCCAGGCGGCTCGGCTTCCACCGGCTGCCATTCGGTGGCCGCGATTTCGGCGGGCGTGAGCGGCTTTTCCAGGTTGCGTTGCAGCGCGTCGTACGACGGCGAGATGCTCCACTTCGTCAGCACGTTCGCAGGCATGGGCGGCAGATGCCGCTCCCAAGGCGCGTCGGGCGTGGTGCGCACTTCGAAGTTCGAAAAGAAGGTTTCGCCGAACAGGTCCATCAGCGCGATTTGTCCCTGCTGGATGCCGGTCTTCAGGTCCGTCATCTCCAGCGCCGGCTTGTCCATGTCCTTCACGTAGAGCCTGGCCTGCGCGCCCGTGACCTCCAGCCGCAGATGGAACCACTCGTTTCTTGGGATATCCACCGCGCCGGTGAAGCCGGGGCCGTTGTAGAGCTGCCAGTTGCGGCCGGTGTTGAGCACCGGCGTGTACTGCATCGCGTCGGAATAGCCGGACTGATGCGGGCGCAGATAGATTTCTTCCATATTGCGGCCGTCGTTGTCGATGCGCACGTCGAAGCCGAAGAAGCCGCGCTTGGCTGTCGTGGCCACGTCCACGTCAATGACCCCGTCGCGCATGGTGAAGTCCTTCACGATGGCGTCGCCGCCGTCGAGGCGGATGGCTTTGCGCCCGAGGTAGTCGGCGGCCTTGGCTTCACCCTCAAGCTGCCAGCGCGGCGAATCGGGCGGCAGGAAGAGCGTCTCGGCGTGCGCCGCGGCGGCAAGCAGCAAGATGACGGCAATGCGAATAGCTCCGCGCCGAATGATCTTCGGCCGGCTCACCGTGTGCCGCCTCCATTGCGGCTGCTCTCGCGGGAATCTTGCGCGTCGCTCACCCGCGTCTGGTCGGTGATCCAGTTCACCTCCCACGTGGCGCCTCCATCGTCGGAGAAAGACTGCTCGAAATGCGGCGTGCTGGTATTCAGATTGGTCCAGTGAAATCGGATCAGGATGGTCTTGCCGTTGATGGTGTCCTGCGCGAAGAATTCGCCGACGCCATCTTTAAACTCGCCAACCTGCGGCGGATCGAGCACGCCGACCTTCTGGTTGTCCCAGTACAGCCGCCATTGGTGCGACGTCGGATTGTAGACGCGCAGCGTCAGCCCCACGATGCGGCCGCTCGGCCCATTCCATTCGCCCTGTTCGATTTGCGCGCCGTCGAAGATTTTGCGGCAGGTGCCGGTGCCGTCGAACTCCACCCATTCGTTGGAGCCGGTGAGCGGATGCAGCCGCCGCTTCAGGTGATACTTCCAGGTGCCGAGCAGGGGATCGAAGTCGTGCGAGCCGTCGCGGGCTTCGGCAGCCGCCTGGGGCTTCGCCGCCGCGCCGCCGGTTTGGGCCTGCACGTAGGGACATAACCATACCAGCAACAGAAGCCATTGCACGACGCACATTCGACGCATGTTCTGCCTCCTATCAATGCCGGTCCATCGTACTTCAGCTCTGACGACACGGCTGCCGAGAAACATTGTGCCCGACCAGGGGTTTGCCAGTGATGCAGTGCAGTACGATACTTGCTGCAAGGAGCCGTTTATGAAGAAAATCCCTGCTGTTCTTGCTCTTGCCATCGCCTTCTTTGCCGGCGCGGTGACCTCCGCCCAGGTCCGGGATTTCCAGGACCTCGACGCCGTTCGCAAGCAGGTCACGGCCGCCATCGGCGAACTGGAGCGCGCTCGCGCGGCCAATCACTACGACATGCGAGGACATGGCGAAAAGGCCGAACAACTGCTCAAACAGGCCGAGCACGAACTTGGCCTGGCCATCGATGCCGCCAAGGCCAAACACTAACGCCACGGATTCAGGTTCGCGCCCGCTCGGGACGCGAACCTGAGCTCCTTCACGCTTACTTGTTGATATCGTCGTTGGCCTGCAGACGCTTGATCAGGCTCTCCACGCCGGACTTGGCCGGGTCGGGAGCGCCGGCCAGCGCGGCCTGCATCTGCTTGGTCGCCTCCGGATAGTTCCCTTCGCCTACCGCGATGCGGGCCAGCCCGGCATGCGACAGCCAGTTGTTCGGGTCCTTCTGCGCCGCCTGCTTGAAGACGACGAACGCTTCCTTCTGCTTGCCTTCGCGCTGCAACTGGCGGCCGTAGCCATAGAGTTGCTGCGCGTTGGCCAGTGACAGCGCCCGTTGTTTGGCCTGCTCCGACTCGGAGCTCTGGCCCATCGCCGTCAGGATCCGCGATTTCGTCATCTCGTTTTCGAAGCGGTCTTCGTTCTGGATAGAGTTGTCCTCGTACTTCAGCGCTTCATTCAGATCGGCCTTGTTGTCGACCAGGTAGGTCGCGGCATCGTCCCAGCCGTCCCAGGTGTATTGCGAAAGGCCGCGAAGCTGGTTGTGCAGGCTGGCCTCGACCACCTTGTTCACGTCAACCGAGACTTTGAAGGGCACGGCCAGCTTGTCCCAGCTCATCACGACGACGGCGGAGTCGGGGTGCAGCTGATCGAAATCGTAGGTCAGCGCGTCGTGGAAGTCGGCGGGCTGCGGCTTCACCGTCACCCGCAGCGCGTCTTCCGCCTCTTTGTAGGTGAAGCTGCCCCAGGCGGTATGCATCTTGGAGAAGATCACCGTCCAGTCGCCTTCGGTCGGGATCATGTGCAGGCCGTAGGTGCCGGCTTCGAGCGGCTTGCCGTCGATGGTGACGTCATCGGGAAAGGTGATGATGGTGTTCTCATTGGCGCCCGCGCGCCAGACCTGTCCGTAAGGAACAAGTCCGCCCCAGATTTTGCGCTTGTTCACCAGCGGCCGGGAGTACTTGATGGTGACGTCAGTGATGCCGATGCGCTGCGTGATCTGCGCGCCCTGGCTCTGGCGCGGCAGGTTCATCTGCGTGGATTGCGCGACGCATATGGTTGCGATGAGTAGCAGGCATGGGATGGGGAGATAGCGTAGCTTGCTCATAGGACCAACCTCTCGATGCAGGAATGGATAATGCCGGCAGAATGTGGCTCGCCCCACGGGTTCTTCCGGGCGATTGGACTTGGGGGCATCGTCAGGGTGAGCGGCGGAGTGATGAATTGACGCTGACGAGTAGTGAGGCGCATTCTACCGGGACGAGAGTTCCCTGTATAGCGGGTGGCATCAGTGCCCGAGCATCACAGGTCCATCGGCCCGCGACGCCCGCCCGCTACCTACCTTCGAGTCTCGCGCTGCGAGACGAAAATAAAGTAAATTGTTGCCCCTGAAGAGACTCCGATCAATTCTGACGTCTACCGGCGTTCAAAGACCGGACTAAACTCTTTCATCTCGCGTGGCCAGACTCGGCGACACCAGCTCAGGCCGTGCCCCTCACAGCTTCCATAGACGCGCGCGAAATCCCCGGAGTATAAAAGTGAGTTGCCACATCGCGTCCGCCGGCGGCGCGTTGGCTCGGTTCAGATCGCTGGCACGAGGCATTCATGTCCACGACAGCACAAGGGCCCAAGGGGCTGGAAGGTATTACCGCGGCAAATTCGGGGATCTGCTACATCGATGGCGACCAGGGCGTGCTCGCCTATCGCGGCATCGACATTCACGAGTTGGCCGATCACGCGACTTTCGAGGAAGTCTGCTATCTGCTGTGGTTCGGGCGGCTGCCGAACCGCGCCGAGCTGAACGAGCTGAAGCTGAACCTGGCGCGCGAGCGCAAGCTCGACGCCTCCATCATCAGCCTGCTGCGCCAGGCGCCTCACCACGCCCTGCCCATGGACGTGCTGCGCACCATCGTCTCCGCGCTCTCCTATTACGATCCCGAGGAAAAGGTCAACGATCACGAGGCGAACGTGCGCAAGGCGATCCGGCTGACTGCGCAGCTGGCGTATGTGGTGGCGGCCTACGACCGCATTCGCAAGGGCAAGCCGCTGGTCGAGCCTGACCGCTCGCTATCTCATGCCGGCAATTTTCTTTATTTGCTTAACGGCGAAATCCCCACTCCTACGGCCGAGCACGCCTTCGATATCGCGCTGATCCTGCACGCCGACCATGAGCTGAACGCATCGACGTTTGCGGCGCGCGTGGTAGCCGCTACGCTGAGCGACATGCATTCGGCGGTCACCGCCGCGATTGGCGCGCTCAAGGGCCCGCTGCACGGCGGCGCCAACGAGGCCGTGTTTCGCATCCTGGAGGCCATTGACGGCTCGGGCGCCGATCCCGTGGATTACGTTAAAGGCATGCTGGCGCAGAAGAAGAAGGTGCCCGGCTTCGGTCATCGCGTGTACCACACCGAGGACCCCCGGGCCACGCACCTGCGCAAGATGTCGGAGGACCTGGGCAACTCCAGCGGCGACGCCAAATGGTTTGAGATTTCACACAAGATCGAAGAGTTCATCGTTGCCGACCGCAAGCTCAACGCCAATGTCGATTTCTATTCCGCTTCCACCTATCACACCCTGGGCATCGACATCGACCTGTTTACGCCGGTGTTCGCCGTCTCGCGCGTATCGGGATGGACGGCGCACGTCATCGAGCAGCTGAACGACAACCGGCTGATTCGCCCGCGCGCCGATTATCAGGGACCGGCATACCCGAATCATTACGTTCCAATTGAGAAGCGGTGAAGGCTTGAGGAGGCAGAGGTCAGGGATCGGAGGTCAGGGGTCGGGAGTGAACGATCCGAGGTCGGAGGTTAGGGGTCGGCGTCGGGAGTCAGAGGTCCGACGTGAGGATTAGAGGAAACCTTCAGGTTCCGCCCTGCAGGCCGTAGGCGCGATATAGGTTAGCCCAGCCGTTCACGGCTGCGAAAGCGTATCCCCAAGTGAAGTGAGTGCCGTAGGCACGGCACGGTTCGGCTTCGACGGCGTGTCACAGCGCCGTCAGAATGAATTCCCCGACAATTCTCGCGCACTTCGTGAGGCCTACGGCGGGTATCGTGCCTACGGCACTCATAAACTCTCCGGAATATGTTCCCAGCCATAAAAGGCTGGGCTAACCTATGTCGCGCCTACGGCGCTTGGCCGATGCTCAGGGCCGGCGGTGACACAGTTGTCCGCGGGCGATGTGCGCTTCTGGGACAACCTGCCTGCATTGGCACCGCATAGGTCAATTGCCGATTGCCGATTGCCGATTGCCGATTACTGATTACTGATTGCTAATTGCTGATTGCTGAATGCCGCGTGCCGACTTAGTGCCGTCAGTACTAAGGCCCCTCAGCCTTCTCCTTATACATCCAGCTCTGCTTTTAACTTAGGATAAAACTGGCTCGCTTTCTGGGCCGAGGTTATCCGTTTGAAATTATTTGCCTCATTTTGTTTTTCGTTTCTGTTTGCGATCGGCGCCGCCGCGCAGTCCACTCCCGTCGGCGCGAAGGTCGGCGCTCCCGCGAAAGCCGAAAGCAAGCCCACCAGCAAGGAGCAGGCGCGGCAGAAGTTCGTGCTCGACGTAGTCCACAGCGCCATCGCCTTGCCCCAACCTGATCCCCAGGACCGCCTGCGCGTGCTCACCGAGGCGGTCAACGTTGTCGCGCCTATTGACCAGAAGTTCGCGCAGCAACTGGCGCGCGAGGGCACAGCCATTGAAAGCAAGCTGGTCGCCGAAGGCCAGCGGCCGGCGGCTTCCATGCTGGCCGGCGGACACGTCGATTGCGCCGCAGCGGCGAATTTCGTCCAGGCCCTGCCGCCTAACGAGGTCGTCTCGGCCGAACAGGCCCTGATTGGCGCGATCACCACCTGCCCGAAACAGGTGAACGAGGCAGCCAAAAGCAAGCTTGAGGCGGGCATGCAGCAGGGCGTGGTTGCCGGGCGGCCGCTGCTTGCGCTCATGGACAGCGAGGGCATGAACTCGCCCTGGTCGCAGCGCATGTTCACCCAGATGTTCTCTTCCCTGCCCGACGATGCGGAGTCGATGGCGAAAGAGGCGCCGAATTATGCGGCCATGTTCGAGCAAATCGGACGGCAGATGGACAAAGACGTGGCCAAGACCGCCGGCGCGAAGTTCCTGCTGTGGCTGGCGAAGCTGCCCGATTCACCGCAGCGCTCGGTGGCGATCAATCTGACTACCACCACGCTTGGCGAGATCCTCGGGACAGCGGCTTATCAGGAACTGCTGCGCTCCGACGTCGCCCTGCAGCAGGTGGCCAACAGCGCCAAGCCGGATGCCGAGCTTCCGCCTCCGGATGAGAACGAACCCAATGTAAGCGTGCTGCAGGCGATGAGCAACGCGGGCGACCGCACGCAATCGCTGCAGGGAATGCCCGCGGCCCGGCGCGCGCGTGAGGCGGCGGCCAGCGGCTTTGCCAGCGGGACAGCCGGCGATCGCAAGACCGCGGACCATTACTTCGATATCGCCTTCGCCTCGGCGGACGAGGTCTGGGCCGCTCGCGGCGACTCTGGAGTGGACGCGCCGGAGGTGGTGCAGGAGGTCAGCGAAGCAGCGGCGCAGGTGGACGCGGTCGCTGCCTTGCAGCGCTCGCAGAAATTGCAGGACCCATCGGCCGAGGCGATCAGCATGTTGGCCGTCGCCAGAGTAGTGGCAGGTCAGCCGTAAGAAGCTACTAGCTGCTAGCTCTGAGCAACGAGCAGCTACCTCATAACTCGCTTTGGTAGGGCACGACTTCAGTCGTGCCGAAGCTCGGATTTCTCTTCCCAGCCGACTTTAGTCGGCGACACGCCTCTTGCCCCTGCGGGGCACCGGGGCTAAAGCCCGGAGCTCTTGTTGCGCGGTTCGGCACGACTGAAGTCGCGCCCTGTTACAAATCAAGACCGATTCATGCGATGGCTTGAGCAGCTGTCGATGGCAGGCAAAATCGCCCCGTCCCCGGTCATCGTGCGGCCGGGGAACGGGGCAATCGCGTTTGAGGGGAGTCAAACGCACGCTCGTTGATCAGTTGCTGCCCGCGCTCGACATGGCGGAAGACTCAAAGCTCACGCCGGTCGTGCTGTGCGCGAAATCGATTTCGCTCAAGGTCACGCTGCCGTTGCCGTCCTGGGTGACGATCTGGCTATGCTCCGGCGCACTGGTGAGCTGCTTCAGCGTTCCGGTTGCGGAAGCCACTTCCTTTCCGTCGCGCAAGAACTTTACCTGCGCATTCGAGCCCGTGGTGTCGTACTTCACGGTGTACTCGCCGGGGGGAAGCGTCTTTCCGTTGATCTGTGTGTCGTGATAAAGAGTGACGGTCTGCGACTTGCCCGCAGCGAAGGCGCTGACGGACAGAGTGAGGGCCAGGACGAACATGGTGAAAGCTGCCAGTGTACGAGTCATTCTCAATCTCCTTGATGACGATCGTTCTGGCGGCCCATGCGCACGCCGGGCCAGGGGCCCGAGCGCTGGCGGAAGACTTGCATTTCCCGCCGCGCGGCATAGAATGTGACTCCGGGGTTAAACAGCACGGGAACGCTTCGACGCCTCCCAAAGACTGTCTCGCCTGGGCCGCCAAACCGCTGGCGAAACACTCTGTTTAGCCCCATCTTACCTCTGCACCTGAACTGCCATCGCAGCCTCGCCGCAACGACACTCCATGAAGTGCACATACGTTAGACGCAACTGCAAAGTTCGAAGTCGCGATAATCTGCGCGACGTGATTTGGACGCGCGATCGGTAACCGCGTGAGCGCAGCTTATCTCTTCTTCACAACCGGTCGCGAGCAACATCAGCGCGTAGATACGTGGCGAGGGGCAATGCCGGTTCCCACATTGTGATAGTCCGCTGCCTGCGCGTTCCCAAGCTCAGTGGCGCGATGTTCGTTTTGCGACACCGGGGGCGCCGCGTGCGAAAAGAAAAATTTTCCGGCAGACGCGGAGAGCGTAGAAGATTGCGTGTTTTTTGCTAACCGGCAACCGCGCGCGTGTTCCATCCCATGCGCTCGCGCAACGAGGTGATGTGCGCGAGATGATGGCTCGAGTGCCAGGCATACAGGGCGAGCATGCGGTCGAGCGTGAGCACGCCATGTTCGGGATGGTACAACGTGCGTCCGAAATTGGACGGCCGCATGGCGCCCAGCAGATCGACCCAGCGCGAGTGCAGCGCCGCCAGCAGGTGCAGCGAAACGTCGATGGGAGTTATGTCATTGTCGGCGAGCCGGGCCCAGTCGGCTTCCTTATATGTCTTAATGGCCGGTTGTTCTTCCGTCAGCGCCAGCTTGAACCGGATGTAGGCGTTCATGTGGCTGTCCGGCACATGATGCACAACCTGGCGGACCGTCCAGCCCTCGGGACGATAGGGAGTTTCGAGCTGCTCGGGACGCAAGTCCTGTACCGCGGAGCGCATCTGTCCCGGCAGCCGGGTGAGCGTCTCGATGTATGTGGCCCGGTTTTTCGCGCTTTGTTCTTCCGAAGCCGGCTCGGTCCACTGGAATTGGCCTACGGGATAACGCAAATCTGCCATGGAAGACTCCTTGAATTCAACGATGACCAAGTGGCGCGAGCGCGGGCGTTATAACTCTACTCCAATGTGCGCACCTGCGACGAGGGCACGAATTCCAGGGTGCATGGTCCGGGCGAGCTTGTCCCACAATGTAGGATTGCCCGCCGCACCACGTGAGCTTGGGCGCTGGGAGGGAACTTCATGCCGGCATCGCTCTTCTGTATGGCATCCGCCAGCCCCTTCAGGTTGTCGTCTCCCTTGATGAACTTGACTTGCTCAACCTTGCCGGGGCCGATCAGCAGATAGAACTCCGCCGTGCCTTTGTCCTGGTGGTTCAACGCGGCGCTGCGATCGCGCGCCAGCTCGGGCCGCAGCTTCGCGGCTTTGGCGTCGATGTCCTTCACGCCCAGAGCGCCCAGGCGGTTGCGCGCCTCGATCGAGGGCCGCTCGGAAATCAGCGACAGCAGGTAGTAGCGGATCGCCGCCTCGCGCTTCCCGCCCTTCTCGGCAATCTCTCCCAGGTGTTCAGCTTCATCGCCCGAGCCGCCGGCCAGCCATGCCGGCAGAATGAACTGCTCGGCCGTGTCGGCGTTGCCCCGCTTGAACTCGACCCAGCCTTTCGTGTCCCAGACGGAAATCAGCAGTTCGGTCGTGCCCAGGTCCTGCAGACGGAGATTGTCGAGACTCAGGTCGCGCAGTTGCGTTTCGATAGCGTGAATGGCGGTGTCGGCGTACTGGCTGGCGCGGTCCAGCTGCACGTTTTCTTCCGACAGCGAATAGGCAATGTTGTTCCAGGCCAGCGGGCTGGGCGAGATGCTGATCGCCTTATCGAAGGCAGCCATGCCCTTGTCGGTTTGCTTGTTGCCCAGGTACGCCTGGCCCATCTCAATTTCGAGCACCGTATTCTTGGGTTGCAGCTCAGTCGCCTTCTCCAGCTCCGGCACCGCATCGGCAAATTTCTTCTGGTTCAGATAAATCCGCCCCAGATTGGCGTGGGCATACTGGTCCAGCGGATTCACTTCAATCTGCTTGCGGAACTGCTGGATGGCATCGTCGTAACGCGATTGCCGCTCATAGGCCAGCCCCAGGCCGTTGTAGGCGGAGCCGTCGTAAGCGTTGTTCTCGATCTGCTTCTTGTAGGCCGTGATGGCGTCATCCGCCTCGCCGAGCGCCATGTGCGCATTGCCCAGGTTGAACCAGACATCCTTATACTTCGGATCCAGCTTCGCGACCTTCTGGAACAAATCCACGGCCAGCTGATAGTGCTGATTGCTCAGCGCCTGGACTCCGGCCCCGAAGAGGTCGTCTGCCGACTGATTATCGCTGGAGACGGCTCCCCCGCCTGGAGAGCGATTCTCCAGGGTAATCTGCTGCAACTTGTCGGCTTCCACCACGCGGCGGAAGGCCGCATAGTCCTCGGCGCGGCTGCGCGGGATGTCCAGCACCTGCATCTTCAGGGTGCGCGTGCTGCTGAAGTGGCCGCCCTCGTACTTGTATGACGAGTGATACTCGCCGTAGTCGCGCTTCAGATCGACCCCGATCGGCGGCCGCACCGTGTACTTGGGAGGAAACTGCAGCTCCTGCTTCTCCGTGAATTCCGCCGGGCCGCCCAGCTTGATGGGCTCGGCCGAGTCGCTGTCGGCGTCGTCGTCCTCGATGGCAGGCATGCCCAGCACAGTCAGCGGCAGCGGAAACTTCGACTCCGCCGCCGACCAGTCGAAGTAGTTGTTGGCGGCAACGTCGAAGCTGACCTGCAGCGGGCTTTCGGTGTCGCTGGGATCGGTGGATTTCAGATCGGTAATTTCGGCGCCACGCAAGCTGGAGCGTTGCAGCACGTGGTCGAAGATGTCCTTCCAGCGATTGCTGGGCAGGCGGCGCATGGCATAGCGCAGCAGTATCTCCGAATCGCCGCGCCCGGCCATGGAAATATGACCGGTAAGCTTGCCGGTATCGCTCACTGTGGCTTCGATCAGGCTGCGGTCATAGGCCTCGAAGGGCAAATCGGTGGGCGTCTTCACCAGCTCCGCGTTGCCGTTGGGAGGGATCGCCAATGCCTGCTTGCCGCGCAGCCCAAACGACAACATGCGGAAGGGCGCGACGCCCGGCGTGCTGTCCAGCCAGATGTCCCTTCCGTCTACCGGCACGCGCGTAATCACGTGATCGAATTGCGATGGCGACGGGACATCGGGATCGAGCTTCAGGTGTGAGCCGATCAGCACCGAGGTCGAATGCATCCCCTCGGCGTCCAGCAATGCCGCCAGCAGCGTGTTCTTGTCCTTGCAGTCGCCGTAGCCGTTGGCCAGCACCTCGCTGGCGGCGTGCGGCTGAAATCGTCCCAGGCCAAACGACAGGCTCACGTAGCGAATGTTGCGGGAAACGTAATCGTAGAGCGCCTCAACCTTCGCCATGTCGCCGACCTTCCCTTTGACCAGCGTCGCGGCCTCGGCCTTGACGGTGTCGTCCGGCACGCGCCGCTCCCGCTCCAGCCCTCCGTACCAGCCGCCGAGCTCTTCCCAGCTCTTGTAGGTGGTGAGCTGGACCGACGGGACCTCATCCTCGGGTGTGCTCTCCTTCTTCTTTTTCGCCTTCGCGCTCTCATCGTCCTTCACGTGGGAATGCGTCCAGCGATAGATGCGGCGGTCGCCCTCGTCGGTGATCTTGGGATCGTAGCCGGGCTTGGTCTTCAGCTTGATCTGGCGATCTTTGGGGACATTGATCTCCAGCTCCTCGTCGAGCACGATACCTTTTTCGGCGAAGTTGAAGCTGGTCCAGAATTGGCCGGGCGAGAGTGGGCTGGCGATAGTGCGCACAAAGCGATATTCCAGCACATCGCCAGGGCGCAGCGAGGGCACGCTGATGTGTTTCTCGTGATAATCGGTGTAGACCGGCGCGTCGGGAAAGGTGAGGTCCTGGATGGCCGACTCCTGCGCTAGAACCACGCTGCCGTCGGGCTTGCGCACGCGAACGTATGCGATCTCCAGCTTATCGCTGAGCGCGCTGTAGCCCACTTTGAGCTGGCCCAGCGCCTGCACGCCGCTTTCGCTGACAATTTTGATCTGTGCATCCGTCTGGATGACGCCCGTGCCGTCGTTCTCGAAGCGCATTGACTCGCTGTAGTGCTCGACAACGTAGGCCTCCTGCGAATAGTCGGGAGGCGTAGGCGCCTGCGCGGGTCCGGCCTGCGGCGTGTCCTTCTGCGTAGTCTGGGGCGCGCCGCTGCTGGAAACCGGAGGAGAATTCTTTGCCGCAGGAGCTTGGGCCGGGCCCGGGGCTGCGGCCGGCGGCGCAGTGCTCTTCGCCGGCGCCTGCTGCGCCGTAAGCGTCGAGAGCTGAAGGAGAACGATGAAGACTGCGGCAAGCACCTGGGTCATGACAGTGTAGCTGGATGAGCCTCCATGTTACGCGAGTCGATGGCGCTTCGCCATTCGCTTCTCCATCGGCAAAATTATTGGCTCGGCAGAACAGGCCGGCGGCTCGGGGACCGGTGAGGCGGGATAGGCTCGGGCGTTGCTTAGGGGACGCGCGTTAACTCTTATGCGTGCGGCTTGCGCTGGCCCTGTGCCGCCGGGCACTGGCGGTGCGGACGGCCGCGCGGCGCCGGCGCGTGTGCAGCGGATGCACTTCGGCGCGCACCTTCGCTTCGGCGATCCACGGCGCAGAGTTGTATCCCGGATCGAGCATCGCAATTACCGAGACGGCGCGCGTGCTGTAGCGGCGCGCCCAATCGCTATGGATTAGCGTGCCCTGCACGTTATGCCAATACTCGCTATCGCTGAGCGGCGACCCGCTGGCCGATGTTTGCAGGCTGTCGGGTTGGGCGGCCGGGCGGTCAGGACTGACGGCGAACATCGACACCGGGCTCGGACTGGAAGCGCCTCCCGTCGACATCACTGCGGGACTGATGCTCGCCGGCGCGCCGGCAACTTCCATCCGATGATTGATGGCGAAGAGGAATTGCGTGAACTGCTCGAGATTCACGCCCATCTGAAAAACCAGTTGGGTGAGCGCCATCTGCTGCGGACCGGTGAGCTGATCGAAGTTGCGGCAATAGGCGCCAGCGTTGTGAATCGCCTGAATGGTGGAGATGCGCAACAGCTTCATCGCATCTTCTTCGCCGATTTCCGGAAACAGGTCGTGAGTGCGGATCTTGCGGCGAAACTTCTTTTTCTTCCAGGCGTCGAGTTCGCGATCGTATTGCTGCAGCATGGTCGTGAGGCGCGCCGGTTCCAGTCCCGCCGCCTCCCACAACTGCGCCGAGGAT
>DASRGM010000156.1:0-12283 GCA_035651035.1 Terriglobales bacterium | reverse complement strand
TCGGCCCCTGATCTTAGTAGGCGTTGGCGTTCTGCGCGCGCGGAGGAACAAATTCCTTATCCTTGGCCCACAGGGGTCGCGGAAGACAGTACGACCGCAATCACAGCGGCCGAGGTAGAAAGAAGACGACATGCAGCGATTGTCTGTTTTCGCCGCGCAGGAACTCACCCGTGTGGCGGGCGTTAAACACAGTGGCGTCTTCACTCGCTGGAGCAAACGATGCAGGGACGGACGGGTACGAGACGGAAGATGGTGCCGAAGTAGTGAAAGTCTCCGCCATCGGACGCGGTGCCGTATAAGTTCCCGTCGGTGGCCTGCACCAGCCCGGCGTAGGGGTAAAAGCCGTCACTTCCACTGTCGATGAAGCTGTGCAGCGTAGTGAGGGCGCCGTTTGGGGTGATTTGGAAGACGGTACCGAAGTTGTAAGCCCCGCGAACGTAGGTTGTCCCGTAGAAGTTCCCGTCGCTGGCTTGGATCAGAGCGGCGAGAGGGTCTCCGCCATCAGGTCCCGCGAAGCTGTGCAGCACGGTCAGGCTCCCGTTTGGGGTGATTTTGAAGACCGTGCCACAGCCGTCGATACAGTCGCCGGTCCCGCCCTCGGAGGTCGTCCCGTAGAAGTTCCCGTCGCTGGCCTGTAGGAGCCCGGCGACAGGGCGTTGGCCGTCGCTACTTGCAAACATGTGTAGGGTGGTTAGAGTTCCGTCGGCGGCGATTTTGAAGACCGTGCCACAACCGTTCGCACCACAGCCGGAGCCGCCCTCGAAGGTTGTGCCGTAGAAGTTCCCGTCGCTGGCCTGCACCAGGCCGGCCTCAGGGTAAATGCCCTCACTGAATTGGAAGCTGTGCAGCGTAGTCAGGGTACCGTTCGCGGTGATCTTGAAGACCGCGCCAAAGCCGTTCGCCCCGCCAGTGTTGGTTGTCCCGTAAAAGTTGCCATCGGCGGCCTGCACCAACCCCGCATAAGGGGACGCGCCGTCCGGACAGGGCAAGCCGGAAGCACAGAAGCTGTATAGCGTGGTCAGGCTTCCGCTTGGGGTGATCTTGAAGACCGTGCCACAGCCCCTGTCGCAGCTCTGGCTGCTGCCCCCTTCCAATGTTGTTCCGTAGAAGTTCCCATCGCCGGCCTGTACCAGCGCGGCGTAAGGGGCAGCGCCGTCACTGCTGTCGAAGCTGTGCAGTGAGGTCAGGGTCCCGTTTGGGGTGACTTTGAAGACCGTGCCGAAGCCTGAGTAACCGGAGCTGCTGGGCCCGAACGCGGTTGTGCCATAGAAGTTTCCGTCGCTGGCCTGCACCAGCCCGGCGTAAGGCATAGAACCGTCACTGCCGTCGAAGCTGTGCAGCGTAGTCAGGAATTGCGCAGGCGAGACAATCGCCGTTGCACCGCAAAACACAGCTACAACGCAAATCATTTTGACTGTCAGCCAAAGTTCCTTCACAGTACACCTCGCCGGGCGGCAAATCACAGAGGCAAACTAGCGGTTCTGCGGGCCCTCTCTGACCCCAATGACTTCGAGTGACCCACCCTACAAATCCGACTCCCTAATTTAACGGATTGAGAGCAACTCCTACATTATGAATTAAGAGCAGCTGGCAAACCATGCGATCACAGAAGCAATCCTGCGGAGGATACCCCGAGCCGAATCAATTGTGTGATGGGGATGTTACGCCAATTACCGCCTTAGCTGGCGCTTCGCCTGTAGAACCAACTCAGCGGCTTCCTCTAATCCCGCTTCGCTAACCCAACCCTTCGGCCTGACTCGTTTGAGGTAGCGAATAGCCGTTCGTGCATCCTTTTCGTTGTGAAGGAAATGTTTCGCTATGTCCAGATTTGATTCCGGACTGCCGAGTTCCACTGCTCGGCGAAACCAGTAAATGGCACGCCGGAAATTCCGTTCGTTTCGCCAGACCACTCCGATGTTGTGGGCCGCGGTTGAACTTCCCCGTCGGTATGCGCGCTTGTACCAATAGAGAGCCGCTGATCGGTTACGCCTGACGCCTCTCGCGTCATCGTAGTAGTTGGCGACATTGATCTGAGCTGAAGCGTTACCCAGCTTCGCCGCGGCCAACATAAGGCGAAATGCGGCCCGCAGATTGCCCCGTTCTTCCTGCTTTTCAGCTCGAAGCCAGAGTGCGTGGGACTGCGCTTTGTTAGTGGGACGAAGCACGATGGATCTCTCGTTTCAAGATCACTGTGGTGAACAGGCGGTATCGTAACTCATCCGCTTCGTATCTGGGCTTGAGATTGGTTGGAAGTCTTGTGCTTGACTCGCGCGTGCCACTGGCCTACTCTCGCAGGCTGTCGAAAGGGATGCCATCTTATGATGCTATTGCAATGCTGCAACGAAGTGCCGGCCACCGTGCCGCTGGATGCCACGGTGGAAGACGCTATCCGCATGATGATTGACAAGTCGGTGGGCGCGGTGGCGGTCATCGACGAACAGGGCGTCGCCGCGGGCATGTTTACCGAGCGCGACGTGCTGGCCCGCTTCGCGCTCAGCGGACGCGATCCCGGGAAGACGCCGGTGCGGGAGATGATGAGTCCGATCGTCGAGATGGCCACCGAAGCGACCAGCGCGAGCGAGGCGCTGCAGATCATGGTGGAGCGCCACTATCGCCACATGCCGATCGTGGACGAGCGCGGCAAGGTGCTGGGCATCTGCTCGATCCGCAATATTCTGCAGGCGCGCATCGACGACTTGCTGGCGGAGCTGGACACCGGCCGCGCGCAAGCCGCGGGATAGCTCGAAGGCATGCGATGCCGGCCAATCGGCAGCCGCAAGAAACGAGGCCGTTTAGGCAGGGCTGCGTCGTTCCCGCGCCGGCAGCATCTAACGTTAAGCTGGGATGTTAGGATGAAAAGCAAGCCCCCGTAAGCCTGATGGGGCGTTCGAGTCCCGCAGGAGGAAAGGAAGAATGGCAAGCAATGCAATTGTGGAAGTGACGGACGCGAATTTCGACCAGTTGGTGCTGCAGTCGGAGCAGCCCGTCATTGTAGATTTTTGGGCGACGTGGTGCGGCCCTTGCCGCGCGCTGGCGCCGATCGTGGATGAGGTAGCGCAGAGCTACAACGGCCGGGTGAAGGTTGGCAAGATGGACGTCGACAAGAACGCGGCAACGCCGGCGCGCTATGGCGTGCGCGGCATCCCGACACTGCTGGTCTTCAAAGGCGGACAGGTGAAGGAGCAGATTGTGGGCTACGTCTCGCGCGATGTGATCGAGCAGGCCCTGAATAAGAACCTGTAAGCTCTGCGGGACAGAGGATCAAGGCGCGGCTTCGGTCGCGCCTTTCGTATTTGTTCGTCGAAGCGAACGCGGTAGAGGAAGTTTGACAACCTTCGATTCAACTCGTCCCCGCAAGCAAGCTTCTCGACCCGCCACTGGCCACTGACTGACCACTGGCCACCGGCCACTGACCACTGACCACTGCTTACACCGCCTCCAGCACTGCCTTCAGATACTTCCAGAAGCCCTCGACCGACGGTATCTCAACACGCTCGTTGGGACTATGCGGATCGACGATGGTCGGGCCGAACGATGCCATCTGCATGCCGGGATATTTTTCGCCGATGACGCCGCACTCCAAGCCGGCGTGCATGGCGATCAGCTTGGCAGGATGGCCGAAGACCTTCTCGTGGACCGACTGCAGCGTCTTGACGATTTCGCTGTGCGGCTCCGGCTTCCATCCCGGATAGCCACCGGAGTTCTCTACTTCGAAGCCGGCGAGGCGAAAGACAGTTGCGACCATCTGCGCGGCGGTGAGCTTGCTGCCCTCGATCGCACTGCGCTGGCTGGTGACGATCTCCACCGTGTCGCCTTTGGTGGCGATAGTCGCCAGATTGGTGGAGTTCTGCACCAGGCCGGGAACGTCGGGGCTCATGGCGAGCACGCCGTGAGAGACCGAGACCAGCAGGTCGGCGACGCGCTGCGCATCGGCGGCATCGAAGACTTGCGCCGGGCGATCGACTTTCTCGACGCTGACCTGCAGCTCGGGATCGAAGCTGCCGAGGTCGGCCTTGCTGACGGATTCGTGATGCGCCACCAGCGCGCGCAGTTCTTTCTCCCGGCCGGCGTTGAGCACGATGACGGCGGAGGCCTCGCGAGGGATCGCGTTCTGCGCGCTGCCGCCGTTGACGCTTGCCACCTCCGGCTTTAGCTCTGGCAAGAGTTTTTGCAGAACCAAGCCGAGAATGCGCAACGCATTGCCGCGGCCCTGGTGAATGTCGACGCCGGAGTGCCCGCCCTTGAGGCCGAAGACCTTGAGCCGCCAGGCGCTGTCGCCGGTCGCGGGACGCAACACAAGCTTGCGGCGCGCCGTAGTCTTGATGCCGCCGGCGCAGCCGATGCAGATTGTGTCCTTCTCTTCGTTGTCGAGGTTGAGGAAGTACTTCGAGCGCAGCATTCCGGCGGGGAACTCGGCGGCGCCGGTCAGGCCGGTTTCTTCGTCGATGGTGAAGACGAACTCCAGCGGGCCGTGCGCGATGTCGGTCGACTCCATGACAGCGAGCGCCGCGGCGACACCGACGCCGTTGTCGGCGCCCAGGGTGGTGCCCTCCGCCTTCAGCCAGTCGCCCTCGCGCTTCACCCGGATGGGGTCGGTATCGAAGTTGTGCGCGGTGCCTTCGTTCTTCTCGCAGACCATGTCGAGATGGCCCTGCAGCAGCGTTATAGGCGCTTTTTCGCGGCCCGCGTGCGCCGGCTTGCGAATGACGGTGTTGCCGGCGGCATCGTGCTCGGCCGTGAGACCGCGCTTCTTGGCCACCGAGAGAACGTAGTCGCGTGCGGCGGCTTCCTTGGTGGACGGGCGCGGAATCTGCGCCAGGGCGGCGAAGTGCTTCCAGACTTCCTTCGGTTCCAATTGTGCAAGTGCAGGTGTCATGCGAGGCTCCGGTACTGCACTCCATCCTACCGCCTTTTGCGCGCCGGCAGGGAAGCGGCAGCCGCCCGCCTAGAGCCTGCCCGCGGAGCTGAGATTCCCATTCCTGCACGGGCCGCAGAATCTTTCCTGATGTCACTGCAATAGTTCAGTGCCTCGAATTAGCTTTGCTAACGGATACCCCCTCCTTGTGGTAGGCAAGGCGCGATTGCGCTGGATAATTGCGGAAAGCGCAATCGCGCCGGGAAGTCGTTCCCGAGAGACCTCAGCGGGCTGCGCGCATTTCCAAGGCCCTCAGCACGGCGCTGCCGTTCTCGGCGGCGTTGAACCGCACCCTTGTTCGGCCGCGGCGTGAGTTGAGGCGGACGTTCCGGGAGGCCGAGTCATCATTGGGAGGCCTGATTGACGATCGGAAGAAGCACCTCAGGAACGCGGCGTTGTGTCGCCCTGGCGGGGTGGCTGCTGCTTGCCGGCTCGGTCTTCTCGGTCGCGCAGACGCTGCTCACCACCGTGTCCGCCGGCACCTATCCGGTTGCGGTTGCGGTGAATGCGGTTACTAATAAGGTCTACGTCGCCAACCAGAACAGCAGCAACGTAACCGTCATCGACGGCGCAACTAACAACACAGCCACGGTCCTCACCGGCGCCGGTCCTATGGCCCTGGCTGTCAATCCCGTCACCAACAAGATCTATGTAGTCTGCGGCGGTGGCGTGACCGTAATCGACGGCGCCACCAATCGCACCAGCAGCGTCAGCACTGGCCTGGGCCCGTTTGCGGTTGCGGTCAACGCGGTCACCAACAAGATTTACGTGGCCGACTACAATGCGCACGCAGTAACGGTGATTGACGGCGTCACCAACCACACCACCAACATCAACGTGGGGACGCGGCCGTACGGCGTCGCCGTCAACAGCACGACGAACACGATCTTCGTGGCCGATTCCGGCAGCGGCGACGTTGCCGCGATCGATGGCGTGACCAACTCGGTTACGACGATTACGGTTGGCGCCAATCCGCGGGCCATTGCCGTCGACGAGATCACAAACCAGGTCTACGTCGCCAACTACGGCTCGGGGACGGTTGCGGATATCGACGGCTCGACCTACGGGGTGACCAACGTCGTGGTCGGGCCGAACCCGGTCGCGATTGCCCTCGATGCCGTGCGCAATCAGATCTTCGTGGCCAACGGCGGCGCCAGCTCCGGCACCATCATTGACGGAGCGACTTTGACTCCAATGCCCATAGCAGCCGGCGCATCGCCGCTATCGGTGACCGTGGACACGGTGACCGGCAAGGTCTACTTCACGGATTACGCCTATGCCGGCACGCTGACCATGCTGGACGAAACCACGGGCGCCATTGGCAGCATCGGAATTGGCGAGTTTCCGCTGACGGTGGCGGCGAATGTGACCACGAACACGCTGTACGTCGCGCGGCCGATTGACGGCGTGGTCTCCGTGATAGCGGGTGCGAGCGCAGCGCCGCTGCAATTCGTGCCGGTGACGCCCTGCCGCATTGTCGATACCCGCCAGCCGCAAGGTCCCTTCGGCGGACCGTATCTGGCGGGTGGGACATCGCGCAGCTTTGCCGTGCCGCAAAGCGCCTGCGGCATTCCGGCGACGGCCTCGGCCTACTCGCTAAATGTGACGGTGGTGCCGCGCTCGGGACCCTTGGGATTTTTGACGATCTGGCCATCGGGCGAGGTGCAGCCGGTGGTTTCCACACTGAACTCGCCGGATGGACGGGTGAAGGCGAACGCGGCCATCGTGCCGGCGGGCGGCGGGGGCGCGGTCAACGTCTACGTCAGCAACTCGAGTGAGGTCATCCTCGACATCAATGGCTACTTCCAGCCGCCGGGAGCGCGGACGCTGCAGTTCTATCCCGTGCCCTTGTGCCGCGTGCTCGACACGCGCGGCCCGGTGGGAAGCCTGGGCGGTCCGTATTTGCATCGCGGCGCTGAACGCGACTTCCCGCTGCCGGCGGGCGGCTGTCAGCTTCCCCCCAACGCGCTCGCTTACTCGATGAACTTCACGGTCGTGCCGGTGGGAGGGCCTGTCGGCTACCTGGCAGTCTGGCCGGCGGGAAGCCCCCAGCCGGTGGTCTCAACTTTGAACGATGTCACCGGGACCGTCTTGGCAAACGCCGCCATCGTGCCGGCAGGCACAGACGGCGCCATTGCAGCCTACGCCAATGCCGACACGGAGTTGATTGGCGACGTGAATGGTTATTTCGCAGCGCCCGGGACGGGCGGACTGTCGCTGTATCCGCTGGCGCCCTGCCGCGTGATCGACACACGCCTGGCAGGCGGCCCCTTCAGCGGCCAGCGCACTCCGCCCGTCAATGTAGCGGCCAGCCACTGCGGCGTCCCGGCAAACGCGCAGGAGTATGTTTTCAACGCGACCGTGGTTCCCGTCGGATCGCTGGGCTACCTGACCCTATGGGCGGACGGCGACCCCAGGCCGGGAGTCTCGAACCTGAATGCCACCGACGGCTACACCGCCTCGAACATGGCCATCGTGGGCAACCATGACGGAGAGAGCGACGCATACGCCAACGCCGCCACCCAGCTGATCCTCGACATCGCCAGCTACTTCGCCCCTTAGCGCCCGCCGGCAACAGGGCCCTTTTTGTGAAGTTGCGCGCGACCGGCCGTCAGGCCCACTTCTTTACCTTCACGCCGCCGCGGACGCGGTCCTGCAGGGTCTCCTCGAAGAACATGTAAGGATGGACGGACTCGATGCGGCTGACTTCGTCGAGTTTGTGCCTGAGATCTTCGGGAAGATGGAAGGTGATTGACGCCAGATTGTTTTCCAGTTGCTTGATGTTGGTGGCGCCGATGATGGTCGAGGTGACGCCGGGCTGAGTGGCCACCCAGTTGAGTGCGACCTCGGCGGGCGTACGCTTCAGCTGTCGTGCGACATCCTTCAGCGTGTCGACGATCTGCCAGTTGCGTCCGGTGAACTTGTTGAACACGGGATTGTTGGATTGCTTCAGCACCTCCAGGCGGCTGCCCTTGCTGCTGGCCGGGCCCTCGCGCGTGTACTTGGCGGCGAGGAAGCCGCTGGCCAGCGGGCTCCAGGGACACAGGCCGAGGCCCAGCTCGCGCACCATGGGCACGTGCTCGCGCTCGATGTTGCGCTCCACCAGCGAATACTCGAGTTGCAGCGCGATGGGACGTTCCAGCCCTCGCGCCTCGGCCAGCGTGGCCGCCCGGGCGGCATACCAGGCGGGCACGTCGGAGAAGCCGTAGTAGCGGATTTGGCCGGCGCGCACCAGGTCGGTCAGCGTCTGCACCACCTCCTCTACCGGCGTGATCGTGTCCCACACATGCAGCCAGTACATGTCGACGTAATCCATCTTCAGGCGGCGCAGCGACCCTTCGAGCGCGCGATAGACATTCTTGCGCCCATTGCCGCCGGCGTTGGGATTGCCTTCCTGGGCGTTGAAGCTGAACTTCGTGGCGATCACCAGCCGGTCGCGCAGCTTGCCTTCGGCGACGAAGCGGCCCAGCACCTCTTCGCTTTTGCCTTCGGCGTAACCGTCGGCGCAGTCGAGAAAGTTGCCGCCGTTGTCGATGTAGCGATCGAAGATGCGCTTCGATTCGGCATCTTCCGAACCCCAGCGATCGTTCCCGAAGGTCATGGTGCCCAACGCCAGCGGGCTGACGCGCAGCCCCGAGCGTCCCAGCGTGATGTATTCGTTCAAGTGCATGATGAAGGTCCCTTCTCCCGAGGTCATCGCGACCGTACAGCCGTGATTTTCATTTCGATGACAGGGCAGCGAGGAAGTTGCGCGAGGCGCGCGCCTGTTACACGGGATATTGCGAAAAGCAGAGTATCCGCTTAGCGGATGTTTCGTTGCCGGGCCGAGTTGCGCCTGTATTGGCTACTCGTACCTGAGGCTCTCGATGGGATCGAACCTGGCGGCGCGCGTGGCCGGGGCGGTGCCAAACAGCACTCCCACAAAGCTGGAGACGGCAACCGCGATAATCACCGACCAGCCGGAGATGGGCAGGCGGTAGTTGGTAATGAAGCGCACGGAGAAGGGAATGGCCAGGCCGAGGAGGATTCCGACGATGCCGCCGGAGAGCGAGATCAGCACCGCCTCGGTAAGGAACTGCCCGCGGATCTCCGCATTGGTGGCGCCGACCGCCTTGCGCACGCCAATCTCACGGGTGCGCGCGTTGACCGTCGCCAGCATGATGTTCATGATGCCCACGCCGCTGATGATCAGCGTCAGCACCGAAACCAGCAGCAGCACGCGCGACAGGGTGTTGGCGGTCTTGGCGGCAACATCGAGCAGCTGCGTGAGATTATCCACGCGATAGACCGACTCGGGGCGATGGCGCGCTTGCAGCACCTCGCGAATTTCCCGCGTGGCGCGCGGCACCTCGGCCGGGTCCGACACCGAGAAGAACAACTGCTTCACCTCATCGGTGTTGGTGAAGTATCGCGCCACGGTGTAGGGCATCAGGATGGTGTCGTCGGAGATCTCGGACTGTCCCAGGGTGTCGACGCGCTCGCGGAAGGTGCCGATGACGGTGAACGGCAGGCCGCTGATCTTGATTTCCTTACCGACGGCGTTGCTCTCCGAGCCGTAGAGCGTCTGCGCCAGCTTGTCGGTGAGCACCGCAACCTTGTCGCGCGCCAGGGTGTCGCTGTCATCGAAGAAACGCCCCGAGAGGACCACCAGGTTGCGGATCCACATGTACTCCCAGGAGACGCCCAGCACCTCGACGTCGCGCTCCTTGCCCCCGGGCACCGTGATGCGGTCGTGGTACTCGATCATGGGCGAGGCGTTGCTGATGCCGGGCACCTGCTGGCGCACGGCGTTCAAGTCGTCGAGGGTGAGGAAGTCGCTGGAGGCATCGCGCCCGTAGATGCCGCCGCCCTGGTACTCGGCGATCATCATGTTGGAGCCGATGTTCTGGATCTGTTGCAGCAGGTATTGCTTGCCGGTGAGGCCGATGGTGACGACCAGAATGAGCGAGGCGGTGCCGATGACCATTCCGATCGAGGTCAGGATGAAGCGCATTTTGCTGACGCGGAAGGTCTCGATGGCAACGGTAAGGGTCTCGCCAAAGACGAGCTTGGGATAGCGAGGACGCGTTCTGGCGCCGGCAGCGGGCTTTGCGCTCGGCGGCCCGGCGGCTGTGGCGTGGGTGACCATGCTTACTGGTTAGAGTACTGCGTTGCGGTGGGACCTTCAACGCGGATGTAGCTGAACTGGCGGCGGAAGACTCTGTTCAGCTAGCCGTTCGACCGCCGAAGTCGGGCAGGGCGATTGGAAGCGGTGGTCAATCGCGATACTCTGGAATCTACTTCGATCAGGGAGTGCAACGCTTTGTTCACTGCGGCTGAATTGGGAAAGACAGCGGCAATCTCGGGATCCAGGACCACGACGTTCGAGCTTTCTTTCACGCGCTCGTAGTACTTGCCGCGCTCAAGTTTCTTAAAGTCCGAGCGCTTGTACTGCGGGCGGAGTTCTTCGGACGATGCCTTAGTCTTCTTCATAAATGTGCCTTTCACGCGCTGTTGCGTGACGAGCGCTGATAATGCGGATCGCTTCCCCTCTCTCGGTATGTGCGACGACTAGAAGGTGTCCAGCCGAGGACATCCCGAAGGTCACAAATCTCTGCCCCTCTTCTGAGTGATCGGGGTCAGCGCCGGTCGATGCGAATGGATCGTAGAAAACACTGACCGCCTCCTGGAAAGATATCCTGTGCTTGCGGAGGTTCCGAGCAGCTTTCGCGGAGTCCCATTCGAAGCGCATTCCACTGGGCCGACAATATCACAAATGAAAACCGGAGAGCTAAAGATCCACTTGCCTTGATTCTGCATTTATCTTCAACGCAGAATGGGCCCCGCTGCTGGTTGGCAGGCGAGGCCCATCTTCCTACTAACGTCGAGAGCAGCGTTACTTTTTGCTGCCGCTGCCCGGGAAGGTGAATAGATCCCTCAGGTCGCCGATGGCCGGCGCGTTCGACGGCGCATACGGATTCTGCGCGCTCGGAATCGGGTTGGGAAGGTTGTCGCGGCTGCGCCCGGTTACCGGCGGCAGGTTCCAGTTGTACTCGATGAACTTCAGGATCGAGACGTGGTCGTTGTACTGGTGCGAGATGTGGCCCGGCGTGGTGAACGGCGAAACCACAATCATCGGGATACGCGTGCCGTCGCCGAAGAAGTCCACCGGCTCGACATAGCCGGAGTCATAGTAGCCGCCGCCCTCGTCGAAGGTGATGAAGATGGCGGTGGTCGCGTATAGCGAAGGATTCGCCTGCACGCCATCGACGATCTTCTTCACGAAGCCTTCAAACAGGTCGAGCTTCGACGATGCCGGATGGCCGTCCACCAAGCCGCTCGGCTTGACGAAGGAAACCGCCGGCAAGTTGCCGCTCTGGATGTCGGCGTAGAGGTCGGTGGTGTCCTTCAGCACCGTGGTGCGCACCTGCTGGTTGGTCATGATCTGCGCCGAGTACTGGAGGAAGTTGCAGATGTTGCAGTAGGCGTTCAGCGGATTGAGGTAATAAGGGTCCTGCAGGTAGCGGTTGAAATGGTCGCCGAAGTAGGCGAAGGAAATGTTGTTCTCCAGCAGTTCGTCGCCGATGCCGCGCACCTTCGACGGCGGGATGGTGAACACCGTGTTGTTGTCGTTGTTGTCGAGATAGGCGTTGGTGCCGTCGCCGAAGTAGCCCGGGTTGTAGTTGTTCAGCAGGTAGAAGTGGCCCTGGTCGCAATTTGGGTTGGGATGATAGGGAAGCGACGCGAGGTAGTTGAGCACGGCAGGCACGCCAGGCTGCGAGGAATCGGAGCAGTTGCTATAGGAGCCTCCGCCGAACGAGGGCGAGCCGTTGGAGCCGCCGCCGTAGCCGTCTTCGGTGTACCAGTTGTTGGTGGAAGGCGCGGGATTCGGGTTCTCGATCTCATCGACGTAACCCTGGTTGGCCGAGCCGACGCCGGCCAGCTGATTGTGCGGCGGCTGCGCCGGATTGCCGTTGCCGTCGCTGAACCACAGGTCGTCGCCGTAGCCGATCATCAGGTGATTGGCGCCGGTGCCGCCCATCACAGCCTGATGGTAGTTGTCGCTCATCGCGTAGTTATCGGCCAGCGACTTCAGGTAAGGGGCGTCACCCTGCTGCACGTTGTAGAAGGACATCGAAGTCGCGCCTTCACGCGTGCTCTGCTCGGTGAAGGGAATGGCCGGGGGGCGCCCATTGCTGCCCGCGCCGATGGTCACCTCGACCCAGGGGAACAGCACCGCAGCACAGCCGCTGGGGTTCGCGCTGGAGATGTAAGACGCGCTGCAGTTGAGTTGCTGCCACATCTGGTAGAAGCGGTGCACCGGGCTGTTGTCGTAGACGTCGTAGGGATGCGTGGTCGAGTTGGTGAGCTGAAACGGGCCCGAAGGCA
>DASRGM010000155.1:0-8768 GCA_035651035.1 Terriglobales bacterium | reverse complement strand
TGCCCCGACGATAGCGCCGGAAGGATTGATGGTGCTGGCCTGGCTGGTGGCCGCTCCCGGCGGATTGAAGGTGGTGAAGACCCCTTGCTTCGAGAGCGTGAAGCTCTGCAACGAGCTCGTGCACCCAGGATCGCTGCAGGTAAATCCAGTGTACTCACCCGATGGATTCAACCCCGTCAGCTGCGAGCCCGCCGCGCCGGGGAAATCAATGGTAGTGTAGTTGCCGCCGCTCAGAACGAAGCCGTGACTGACGCCGCTCGCGTCCAGGTAGCCGCCCACGATGGTTCCTTGCGGAGTGATGTAGTTGGGAGTAGTTGCCGTCGCTCCTGGTGGATCGAACGCCGTGAACACGCCATGGCGGTCCAGCGTGAATCCATGCGTCACGCCCGCTGCGTCGGTGAAGGAACCGACACTGGTGCCTTGCGGGTTGGGACCTCCATTCAGCGTGGTAGTGGCCGCGCCGGGATAATCAACTGTCGTATACGTCTGCGCAGATGCAATCGCGGACATCAGCACCGCCGCGATCGCGCAGGTTGCGAGTAACCGAATTACCTTCAACATCGAACCTTCCTCCTGGTGTTCAAGCTTGTGTGGACCAGATGTTTGTTGAAGCTCAACGACTGACGGAATGTTGTGATCAGTACTCCGATGGGTTTGCGCCAACTACCACGCGCGTAGTGATACACCTGTGTGCATTGGGCATGACTATGCGCATTAACGCGAAATTCACACGGAAGGAATTCGTTCCGCCCGAGTGCGAAGAGTAGTCTCCTCAGGAGTGGTTAGGTGGCAGTCTTTATGCCAGCGGGATGGCATGTGGTGCGACAACTACCTTCACGGTTACGAAGTACAGGAAATCTGGGTTTAGAGGTACGTATTATAGTTCGCGAGCTGCGAATTCGACGCTGCGAGGGTCGCGCGAGGCATTCAAAGGCGCGTCATCTATGAAGAATGCAAATTCTCCAGGCGGGACTCTACGGAATATGGTAGTCGAGCAACTTCGTACCAGGTGAGACTACCGACTGGTGCCCAGCCACTCGTTGGATGGTTGCGGGCCGAAACTCCCGCAACCCATTGTCCAGCGCATTTGACAGCGCCCGCGCTCGTCCCCGGTGATACGCTATGCTGACGAGTCGACTGGCTGGGATGCCATATCTTTTGGGCTGAGGATTGAAGTGTCAGTTTTCTTGCAAGAGCTCCGATACGCGTTGCGGCAACTGCGCAAGTCGCCGGCATTCGCCGCACTGGCAATTCTCACGCTCGCGATCGGTATCGGAGCCAACACCGCCGTATACAGCGTCCTGCAGAGCGTGGTGCTGGCGCCGTTGCCGTATCCGCAAGCGGACCAGCTGATGAATGTGTGGCTCTACAATCGCACGCTCAAGTATCTCAGCGACGCGTCTTATCCCGACTACCTCGATTGGCAGCGCAGTGCGCGGTCCTTCCAGCAGATGGCGGCCTTCACCGCGCAGGATCTCGATTTGACGGCTCCGGTCCCGGCTGAGCACGTCAGCGGAGTGCAAGCCTCGGCGCAGTTCTTCTCGACGTTGGGCGTGAAGCCGGCTTTCGGACGCGATTTCTCCACGCGGGAAGACGGCGCCGGGGGCGCGCCGGTCGTCATCATCAACGACGGTTTGTGGCGGTCGCGTTTTGGCGGCAGAGCGGATGTGCTTGGCAAATCGATGACCCTGACCGGCGTCGATTACACGATCATCGGCGTGCTGCCGCCGCGATTTCGCTTTGAAGAGCAGGCGGCAGAGTGGTGGCTGGCAGCTCGCAGGCTCACCGGCAGTCATGAATCATCGAAGCGAGGACCGGGATCCGCAGGACTTCGGAGATGATGGTCACGTGGTCTCGGCGAATTCTCTTTAGCGCAGTGCTCGCCGGCACGCTCGCTGCGCAACAGGCGCAGCAGACATTCCATATCCAGCCACTGCGGCCTGTGTCGGAGCTGCGCGCCGAAGCGCTGAAGGCGCAGCCTCCCGTCGAACGCGGAGACTTCCTCAAGCCGGATCTGGTGGAGCTCATCCGGCTGGACCCAGCGCTCAAGCTGGATATCCGCTACGCTTCATCCAACAACTTTCTCGGAACGCCGCTGTATGAAGAGGCCCGCGCATTTCTCCAGCGGCCCGCGGCGGAGGCGCTGCTGCGCGCCGACCACAAACTTCACAAGCAGGGCTATGGCCTGCTCATCTTCGATGGATACCGGCCCTGGTATGTGACCAAGATTTTCTGGGATGCGACGCCTGCGGCCGATCACATCTACGTGGCCGACCCGGCGGAGGGCTCGCGACACAATCGCGGTTGCGCGGTCGATCTCACGCTTTATGACCTGAAGACCGGGAAGCCGTTGCCCATGCCCAGCGGATATGACGAGATGTCGGAGCGCGCGCATCCCGACTACACGGGTGGCGCCGCCGAAGAGCGCAACAATCGCGACCTGCTGCGCCATGCCATGGAGGCCGAGGGCTTCACTGTGTATGGGTCGGAGTGGTGGCACTTCGATTACAAGGACTGGCGCAAATACCCGATTTTGAATGTGCCATTCGCAAGGATCGCAGCGAAGAAGTAGCCGGAGCGAAGCTGTCACCCCGAAAACGGGCTTAGTTAATCTCTACGTTCGCGAATCCGAAGGTCTTCAAAATGTTTGTGATTGTCTGGCGCGCGTTGCTATCGGCAGTTTTCAAAATGCCGTCATCCAATGAGGCGGTGCGCAACTGTTGCTCGGCTGCCTCGCGCACCTCGCCTTCGAGGTTCGGGTCAGGCGACGAGAACAGCCCGGTGTCGCGCGAATAGACTTTGGTCTTGGCATTGTCGAGGCTGGTGGTAAAGATTTCTGCCGGCGGCAGATGAATCCGCACGGTATTTCCGCGCACGGTCACGTCGGCGGGCTGCAGCTTAGATAAGTCAACTCCGGCAACCGCCTCGCCGTGCACAACCAGCAGCAGACGATCGCCGGCGAGGAACTGCGGGAGAATGGGATCCTCGCGTTCGCCGCTGACAATTTTGTCCATCGTGTAGCTGACGGTTTCCAGCCGCTCGAGCGCGCGAATCTGCCGCACAACCGTGGGCTGGTCGACGTTGATGTGAACCTGGCCACCTCGAAGGCTGCCGGTGAGTTGCAGCAGACCCAGTCCCGCCAGAGCCCACACTGCGATACCTACGGCGATCAGAGTTAACACGACTCCGGCAAGGATTGCTGGAAGCCAGGAGAAGGAACGTGCCTTCTCGATGCGCGCCGATTGCAGTTCGGATACAGCCATGGAATTGAATCTTACTATGATTTGCGGCCAGGCAGCTTTGGCGAAAAACTGGCGCAATCGCGGGCAAGTCTGCGCCTTGCACTTTGTGGTCGCAGCGGCGATAGTAAGGCATGAAGGTACTGACGCGCTTCGTGACTTCGGCCGCCGACCCGCGGCAATTCCCACTTCCGGGCGCGCCGGAGATCGCCTTCGTCGGGCGCTCCAATGTTGGCAAGTCCAGCCTGATCAATTCGCTGGTGGGCAGCAAGATCGCCAAGACCAGCAATACACCTGGCCGCACTCAGACCATCAACTTCTTCCAGGTGCGTCGTCCCGGCAAGCCGCAGCCCGACTTCGTCTTCGCCGATCTTCCGGGGTATGGCTTCGCGCGCGTGCCCAAGGAGATTGTCGCGCGCTGGGCGGAGTTCATCAATCCTTACCTGGAGACGCGGGAATCGCTCAGGTTGTGCGTGATGCTGGTCGACGTGAACATTCCGCCGCAGGAGCTGGATGTGCGGCTTGTGGAATGGCTGCGGCACAACAGCCGCAACTTTGTTCTGGCTGCAACCAAGGCCGATCGCGTCTCCGGCAACCAGCTGCGCACCTCCATCCATAAACTGAGTGAACAGTTGGAAGTAGTGACCGATCAGATCATTCCATTCTCGGCCAAGGCGCGCATGGGACACGATGAGCTGTGGCGCGCCATCAAGAAGGCTGCCGGCGTGGAGTTAGTGGATAGTGGATAGTGGCTGGTGGTTAGTGCCTAGTGGGTAGTCGCTTCCCCCCCATTACCTCTCGAAGTAACTTGGCCGACATAGCGCGAACCATTGCGGGTTTTCCTGATATTGACCACTAACCACTAACTCCAGATTTCCAGAGCCGTCTTACTCAAGATTTGCTGTTTGACTGTCTCGCCGATCGGCAAGGCGCGAAAGTCCGCCAGGTTATTGGCAATTTCCGGAACGCCCGGCCCCGGCCAGTCCGTGCCGAACAGCGTCTTATGCGCGATCTCCTCCAGCCGAGGGAAGTAGTTAAGCAAAGTCTTAGGCGGAATCCCGCTGATGTCGAGATAGACATTGCGATGGCGTCGCACCAGAAAGAACGCGGTGTCCATCCAGAGCGGCCGGCCGCCGTGCGCCAGAAGGATTTTCAGTCGCGGAAAATCGACCGCCACGTCATCGACATAAATCGGGTCGCCGTACTTATTGCGCGCGCCAGGAAAAATCGATGTGCCCGTGTGCACCATGATGGGAATGCCGTTGGCCTCGGCAGCGCGGTAGATAATCTCCAGTTCCTTGACGCCGTTGACGTAGTCGTTGGGATAGAGCAACTGGTGGGGAGGATGGATCTTGATGAGCCGGATGCCTAGCCGGACGATCTGCTCCATGTCGGCCAGGACATTGGTTGTGTGCCGCGGATGAACGCTGCCGCACGGAATCAGCCGCACCGGATCTTCTTTTACGTAGTCGGCAATGAACTGGTTGACTTCAGGCGTGAACCCGATGACCTCAGGGGCGACGTAATTGATCAGCACGGCGCGATCGATGCCGATCTCATCCAGATGCTTGAGGAAGGCTTTGGGAGAGCGGCAGTACTCGGCGACGCGGTCGAAGTCCTTGCGCGATTTCTTCATCAGCGCCAGCGCTTCCGGCTTAAATAGTTCGATCGGCTGGATGTGGATGTGGCAGTCGGTGATCATGGGCAAGTGGCTAGTGGTTAGAGTTCAGCAACTGACAACCGACGCTGACGCCCGAGAGCTAGTTCAATTCACGCAGGCCATCACGGCGCGCTTGGCAAATACCCGCACCATCTCGCGACGATATTCCGGCGTGAGCGCGGAAGTCGTGAGCGGCTTTGCGGTGCGGGCCGCCAGCTCACCAATCTTCTCGGCAGCCTGGTCAGGCGCCATGCCGATCAGTGCTGCATCGGCGTCTTTGATCAGGTGAGGCGCGGGATTTACGGCGGTGATGGCAACGCGGGCGTCCTCGATCCTTCCCGCATTCACCTTCAGCGCGACGGCCACTCCCGCCAGCGGATAATCGATGCTGCCGCGCACGCGCAGCTTGCTATAGCTGCCGCGCCACCCGGCGACGTTTTCCGGCAAGCGCACGCGAGTTACGATTTCGCTGCTTGCCAGGTGCAGCCGCACGATGCCGTCATTCACATAGAACTCCGACAATGGGGTACGTCTTACTCCGTCGGGGCCGGCTATCTCCAGTTCCGCTCCCAGGCACAACAGCGCAGGCGGCGTATCTCCGGAGAAGGCGGCCCAGCAGAAGCTGCCGCCGGGAGCGACGTGGCAGAGATTGCCATCTTTCTTCAGGCAGAAGCCGCAGCTCTTGCGCCACAGCAGCGACTGGTTGTACCACAGGCAGCGCGTGTCGAGGCAGACGTTGCCCCCAATCGTACCCATGTTGCGGAGCACCGGCGAGGCGACCGTCTTCACTGCCTCATACAGCACGGGATATTGCCTGCGAATGATAGGCGAGTGTTCGATGGCGCTGAGGGTGGTCAGCGCGCCGATCTCAACGCCGTTTCCCGCAAGGCTGCGGATGCCGGACAACTCCCGCACGCTCCGCAGATCCAGCACGTAAGGCGGCGTGAAAAGCTTCTGCTTCATCGAGGGCAGCAGGTCGGTACCGCCGGCGACAACTTTCAGTTCGCCATCGTGTTTTGCGATCAGCGCGATCGCTTCATCCAGCGATTTGGGGCGCAGCAGTTGGAAGCTGGGCAGGCTCACAGGGTGCCTCCTGCCGGAGCTTTGGCGCGCACCGGTTGGCGCGCCGGATCGGAGGCATGCCGCATGGGGCCCTTGCCGCGAAACCACAGCGAGCCGCCATGCTCGCGGAACGTTGTCGGGGCCGTGGGGTCGACCGATTCGGTCATCTCGATCCGTTTCATGCCGTTCTTGGCGCGCAGTGCCGTCAGGATGCGCTCCGGCGTAAACGGACTCTCACGCAGTCGGACTCCCACAGCGTCGTAGATGGCGTTGGAAATTGCGGGAATCGTGGCTGCCAGCGAGCCCTCCCCGGCCTCTTTCGCCCCGAACGGACCCTCGGGATCGACGCTCTCGACGATGATGCACTCGATTTCGGGCGACTCCGCCGACGATGGACTGCGATATTCGAGCATGCCGGGATTCATCAGCAGGCCATCCTTCCACACCATCTCTTCCTCCAGCGCCTGGCCGAGTCCCATCCACACCGAGCCGATCACCTGGCCCTCGACCGCTACCGGATTCAGGGCACGTCCGCAATCGTGTGCCGCCCAGATTTTGTGGACTGTGACTTCGCCAGTCTCTTCGTCGACGCTGACCTCTGCTACTTGCGCGGAGTAGGAGTAAGCCGGCGACGGGCCAACGCCGCCGCCCTTGTGCTTGCCGCCGCGCGCCTCCATGGGGGGCGCGTAGGAGCCCGTTCCGGTCAGCGCCCCGTGGAAGTCGATGGCTGAGACCACCGCCTCCTCGAAGCTCATGTGATCTTTCGGCCCTTCTTCTTTGCGGGTCTGCAACACCGAGCCGCGGAGAATCTGGCCGTCTACGCGGCCTCGCGGAGCGTCTTTCTCTTCCAGGATCGCCGCTGCGTCCGGGTCGTGATCGCCGGGCATGGCGCCCCGCTTCCACACATGGTCATTGCGAATGATGACATCTTCCGCAACGCAGTTCATACGTCTGGCGGCGGCGCTGACGATGTTCTTCTTCACATCCTCGGCGGCGCGCAGCGCGGCGTTGCCGGCCATGAAGGTCACGCGACTGGAGTAGGAGCCGAGATCGATGGGAGTCAGGTCGGTATCGGCGGCGATCACCCTCACGCGCGACAGATCGCACCCCAGCACCTCGGCGACAATCTGAGCAGTCATGGTATCGGAGCCCTGTCCGATTTCCGCCGCGCCGGTGTACACCACCACGCCGCCGTCGCGATCGATCTTGATGTTGACCGTCGAGTGCGGCATGTCAGAGCGGATGATGCTGTTGGCCGCCCCACTCACATAATGGCTGCAAGCCACACCGAGGCCGCGTCCCTTCGGCAGCTTGCCTTTGCGCTCGTGCCAGCCGGAGCGGGTGACCACCTGATCGATGCACTCGGGCAGTCCGTAGCTGAGCACGCGCAGGCCATTCACCGTGATGGTTGGCGGCTTCAGCAAGTTCACGCGCCGCACCTCTGCCGGGTCGAGCTGCAAGTGAGTGGCAATCTCGTCCATCTGCGACTCGAAGGCGAAGCGGACGTTGACGGTGCCGTGCCCGCGCATGGCGCCGCAGGCGGGCTTGTTGGTCAGCACGCGATAGCCGTCGAAGCGAATGTTCGGAATATCGTAGAGCGCGCCCAGCAGCGCGCCCGAGTAGAGAATCGTCACCACCCCGTAGGAGCAGTACGCGCCGCCGTCCTGAATAACTTTTGCGGCGACTGCGGTCACGCGCCCGTCGTTCTTCACGCCGGTCTTCAGGTCAATGATGGTGCGCGGCCGGCCGCGATGTGCCCAGAAGACCTCTTCGCGGGTGTAGGTGATCTTCACCGGTGCTCGGGCGGCGCGCGCCGCAACCGCTGCAATGATCTCCAGGGGGATGATCTCGCTCTTGCCGCCAAAGCCGCCCCCTACCAGCGGCTTGATGACACGGATTTGCGACATCGGCATCTCCAGCACCAGCGAGAGCTTGTGCTGGAGGTAGTACGGCACCTGCGTCGATGACCACACCGTCAGCCGTCCCAGCTTGCCGGTATGCGGATCGAGCTCGAAGCTGGCGAGGGTGCAGTGCGGCTCCATCGCCGCATGCGTCACTTCGTTCGCGATGTAGCGCGCCTCGTGCACGTAGTCGGCTTGGGCAAACCCCGCGTCGGGATCGCCGAAGACGTGGTGATAGTCCTTCTCAATATTGTGCGGCCGGTTCTCGTGAATGAGATCGGTTTCCGCCTTCATCGATTGTTCGGGATCGAACCAGGCGGGCAGCGGCTCGTAGTCGACATCGATGAGCTCGAGCGCCTGCTCCGCGATTTCTTCATTGATGGCCGCGACGCACGCAACGTGATCGCCGACGTAGCGCACCTTGCCCACCGCCAGCGCTGTCTCATCATGCCCGACAGGCAGAATTCCGTATGGATTCGGCGCGTCTTCGCCGGTCACAACCGCGACCACGCCCTCGAGCGCCTTGGCGCGTGAAGTGTCGATGCTCTTAATGCGCGCATGCGGATACGGCGAATGCAGGATCTTGCCGACGAGCATGCCGGGAACCTTGATGTCGTCGGCGTACTTGCCGGCGCCGGTGGTCTTGCCCGCGGCGTCGACCATCGCGATAGGTTTGCCGATAATAGAAAAATCAGACATAAGCAATTAGTAGTTAGCGACTAGCAATTAGTAATTAGCGACTAGCAATTAGCACGTGCGACTACTCTCTCCAATAAAAGTTTGGGTTTCCCCGAATTGAGTACTCTCTTATTTCCCGGCTCAGCAATCTTCATAGCCATGAAGCTAATTGCTAGTTGCTAGTTGCTCTTCTTTCATCCCCTTCTGCTCCGCCTCGATGGCTGCGCG
>DASRGM010000154.1:0-22916 GCA_035651035.1 Terriglobales bacterium | reverse complement strand
AACGCGCCTGCGCCGACTCCGCAGTACAACGCGCGAACTCCGATGCATGCGCGCGACGTGCCGTCGCACACCGCTCCGCCGCCGCCCAGCAACGCCAACGCCTCCCAGCAGCGTGAGGCGCAGCAGCGCGAGCAGCAAGTGAAGGCGCAGGAGGAAGAACACCAGCGGCTGGCGCAGCAGCAGGCGCAGGACCATCAGCGCATGGAGCAGCAGAAGGCCACCCCGGCGCAGATGCAGCAGATGGAGCGCCAGCATCAGCAGCAAACCCAGCAAATGGAGCAGCGGCACGTGCAGCCGCAGCCCACGCGGCAGCAGCAGCCCGCACCTCATGCCGAGGCGCGACCTGCGTCACCGCCTCCCGCCGGAGCCAAGACCTCGCCCGAACGGCATTAGCCAAGTCCGGCGTCCATTCTCAGTGGTGATGCTTGCCGCTGGAGTGGCCGCCGGAATGGCCGCCGCCTCCGGAGTGTCCCCCGCCGCCAAAGCTCTTCGGGGCTTTCATCTTCGGCATCTTGGGCGCGCCGCCATGAAAATTACCGAAGCTGCGGTTGCCGCCCGAGGCACGGAAGCCGCTGTTGGCGCGCGCCGGCTTGGCATACGAAGATCGCGAATTATTTCCTGCTCCGAATCCTCCGAACGAAGAACGCGGCTGGAGAGTTGGGCGCTGCATTCGCGCGTTGAGCGCGCCATTGCCGGCGAGTGAACGATACGACTGGCCCAACTGCGGCGACCGCGCGTAGCCGTAGTTCTGGTTGCCGTATGGACGGCCGGAGCCCTGCGCCGGACGATATCCCGAATAGCCGGAAGGCCGCGAAGCATAGCCGTAGCCCCGCGCCGTCGCAGTGTTGTAGCCGCCACCGCGCGCATAGCCGCTGGCCGGCGGACGATGCACGAAGCTGCCGGCCATCTGCGGCGTCCGCTGGTTGAAGCCGTTACCGCGAGCAGCGGTGTATCCGCGGGAGGAGGAAAATCCATTTGGCGGACGATGCACCATCCCATTGGCGAGGGCCGAGTTGCCATAGCCGCGCTGAATGCGAGCGTAATTGCGCATGCCGCCGCCGTAAGCCGCGCGCCTTCCGCCGTGCGGGAACCCCCAGTCGGCGACCATGTTGCTGCGCGAATAGTAGTTCGAGTTGTGGAACAGGATGGCCTGCACCAGCCAGCTCACGCCCCACGCCAGCAGTCCCCAGGGCATGCTGGTGAAGGCGGTCATCGCGATGCCTGGCCCCCAATGCAGGACAGCCGAGCCGACGAATGAGCCGAACTGCGCGATGAATGAGAAGTCCGGATAGGGCGAGACCGGCTGGCCGTAAACGCTCCACGGATCGTAGGCCGGCACGTAGACGAATTGCGGATTCACAGGCGCGATCTGGATGCTGCCGCCAACGTAGTTCACCGCCTCATGCAACGTGGGCTGCAGCGTGCCTGCGGCCTGCGCGCGTTGCCGCATCACCTGCACCGCCTGCAGCACGTCGCTCGGCTGATTGAAGTAGGCCGTGCCCAGGTCGGTCGTCCACGGCTGGTTCTGGTCCATCATCGCCAGCACCTGCGGAAACGCGGTGAGCGCCTTGATGCTGGGGTCCCAGTTCTGCGCGTTGGCGCCGGCGGCGATCTGCTCGGGAGGCGCGTTGCCCTGCGACTGCACCCAGGCGTCGGCGTCGGCGACCTGCTGCGGATAGGTCGAGGCAGTCAGCACCAGCGCGACCAGCGTGTCGGGATAGAGCGCGACGGGAGCGACCAACTGCTCGAGCCGTCCGGGATCGAGTGGCTGCACAGTAGCGACTGGGGCATTCGGCTGCGCTTGCGGATAGGCGTCGCCGCCCTGGTACGGCGGTGGCGCGGTCGGATAAGGCTGCGGCGCGTTCTGGTAAACCTGCTGCGCATTCGGGTAGGGCTGCGGCGCGTTTGGGTACGGCTGCTGCGGATAGCCATACTCGTCGGACCGAATCTGGCCGCTGTAGTCCTGCTGCGGCTGGCCGAGCTGCAAGGGCTGCGCCGGCTGCTGCTGCTGCGCGAACAAGTCGGCTTGCGAGAGCGGCAGAAGCAGCAACGCCAGCGCGAGTGCAAGCACGCGCCGCAGGTTGTCACGCAACAATTGCTGAGAAAAATGCAGCCGGAAGAAGCCGGCCGCCGGCAATGCGGAAGCGCAGGTTTCACAACTCATGGAGCCCCACTGGCCACAACAGGTGCTGGTGAAGCCGCCGCATGCCGCCCCTCCGCGCAGGTGACGAACGGCGGGATCGAGATATGTGTGCGAACCAAGATCGGCCGACGTGCGCCGACAAATTTCCCGTTCGAGCTAACCCCGGAGGCGTGGGGCTAGTTGCGGAAAATCGTTGTCAGACGTGAAAAAGTAAATAGTAGTAGTAGTCGCAGGCCGCGACGACTAAAGCAGAGCAGCGCGGCGCAGCACCAGCCAAAGGGACTAACCCGAAGTCGAGGGACCTTTATGCGCCCATCGGTGGTCACGAAGATGTTCTCTGGCTTAAGGTCGCGATGGAAGATACCGCGGTCGGAACGGCGCACCGCCTGCCTCGATACCATTCGGTTGGTGATCCGGAAACTATGCCTCTGGATCAATTACGCGATATTGCCCTATCACAAGCTATCGGCGCCGGAACCGGATTGTGAGTGAAGGTGCCTGTTCACAATGGCTATGGCTGAATGTCGGACCACCCGGTGTGCTGCTAGTCGTCAATTTCGCCCAGAATCTTATTCACTTCTTCCAATTCCCGCAGCTTGTGGCGACGGAACCAGGCCGTCCAACCGAATATGACTGGCACGAGAAGTACGCTGCCTACCAGCGGAACCACCCATTCTGCGGGATGGAGTTTGTATTCAGGGCCAATCGACCGCCAATTCGCGGCGGTGAGCAGCGCGCAAAAAACAAGCCAGCCTAGTGCCACATACCGACCTACGAGGATCATCCGAAGTTTCGCCATTATCCTTTTTCGCCACAGCTCGACGAAGGCGTGCGTCGACTGCGTGTTCGCACGCCACGTTCCACGCTGCAGCCAAAGGCGATAACCGAGTTCGAGAACCATCAAAGCGCAGACTCCGGCGGCCCAGCCGGTGCCGATCTGGCTCTCCTGGCGTTTCACAACAAGGGCCAGGATCAGTCCGCCAAGAAATACCACACCCGCCAGCACGTTCTCGACGACAAAGCGCACTTGCTGATGCCGGATCTTGCGATGGATCCGATGCACGTCGATGCCAGTCTCGGCAACGCCCACCCATTGCTCTCGCCAGCTGTTCAGTTCATGGTCTTCGATCATGGCCTTCTCCCCAGCGTTTGTTTCAGAGCGCTGCGAGCCCGGTTGAGGCGGACCGCCACATTGTTCTCTGAGATACCCAGTACCTCCGCCATCTCAGCGTGGGACAGCCCTTCCAGCATGAGCACGACAATCTGCCGGTGAGGGAGCGAGAGCGCTTGAATCGCCGACATGAGTTGCGATCGCTGGACCATTTGCGCGAGATGCTCTCCCGGGCCGGGGCCAGGGTCGGCGGGCTCGTTGCCTTCGCCTAGCTCGTCCAGCGGTTGGTGTACCGGCTTGCGGCGGGAAGCATGGCTGAGGGCACGGTTATGCGCGATGCGAAAGACGAACGTGCGCTCCGAACAATCCCCCCGGAAATGCGGTAACGCTTGCCAGATGGCTAGAGCGATTTCCTGCACCAGCTCTTCACGAATGCCGGCCACCGCCTCGTAGCTCGATGCCAGGCGTGAGATCGCGGCGCCGTGCTCAGCGAGAATCCGGTCAAACTGCTCTTCCAAAGCCCGACGCGTTGCGCTCACCAACGTAGGACCTCCCGTAGACCGATGTGTTCGGGCAGTGGCACAACGCATTGCGACGACAACGACAAAGGATAGAACATGCGGCCTCGTCAGGAGAGCGACCGAGTCACGCAACTGCAATCGCTATTGAAGCTGGCTTCTGGATGGGAGCTTGGCGTTTGCGGCGCCAGTAGACGAAAACGAAAGCCGCGACCAGCAACGCGATCGGCGTAAAAATGCTGGCCTCAGGACCTACCATGCCGCCGGTAAGCCAGTGCGGCCCGGCGAGGGTGGAGCTGAAGACGTTGTGGAAGGGTGGAATCCCGCTGTCCGGAACTCCATACAAGCTCTGCCCCCAGTTCCAGCCTGCGTGGAAACCAACTGGGATCCAGAGGCTGCCGCTGTAACGCAAGAATAAGCAGAAGAGTAATCCGAAGATGCCGGTGGAGAGGTCGCCTACGAGGTTCTCGCCTGCATTAAACCTGTGACCGAAGGCGAAGAAACCTGACATTACGAGGGCGGCGGGCCAGAAACCGATTCCGGAAGCCAGCGTGTGCTGAAGATATCCACGGCAGAGGAACTCTTCGCAGATTGCGGCGATGACGAAGGCAATTGCCCATGCGCCCATCGCCGACAAAATAGCTGTCCCACGAAGAGCCAGGCCGGTGATACGAAACCCATGCAACAGGAAGATTGCTGCGAGCGCGCCACTGATGGCGACAAAGCCGGAGAAAGATCCAATCCAGAAATCTCTTCCCAGTGCCTGGCGCGGCGGCAAACCGTAGTCGCTGAATTTTCGGCCCTCAATTTTGCTCATGACCAGCGCCGAGACGCAGAGAGACAGGAACGCGAGGGAGAAGCCCTGGACTACCAGCAGTGGCGTCATCGCCACCTGTGCACGATCGCTGAACGCGCGCCGAAGTCCCTCAACGCCGCCATGCTCGATCAACCTGAAGCCGATCATCAAACTGCCAAATAGCATGAGGAACATTAAGGCGCGCCAGCCCGCGCGTAGACCCTCGGGTCCGACGAAGATCCGCCTGGGGAATGAGCTTTGGGGTGTGATCGGTTTCAGAGGCTCAGGTGCTGCGGCCAGGCCGGTAGAGTTTAGTGAACTTGCGAGACTCATGGTTTCCTCCTGACTCAAGGTTGCTCGGAGAATCAAGGACGGTAAGTCGACCAAAATGACGTGTCGGTCAGCCCAGCGTGCCGTGACGATCGAAAAGCCTTCTACTCAGGTAGTCTCAGGCGGGCGAAAAACCTTACAAAGAGATTAGAGCCGTCGGATGACTCGGCATATGTGTGAAAAGGAGGATTCCTGGCGCAACATCCCTTGCTCACAACAGTATCGCTCTATCGGACACATCTGAAATGCTGCGACCGGTTATAGACGCAGGCGGGGTTCAGCCGACGCAGAACGGTCCTTCCTGCCCGCACGGCGCCTTTGCCGGCGGCGTTTAGTAGCGAAGGTTGCCTCCGAAGTCGGGGGTCCCGCCGCTACGGACAGTGGCAATCCATCTGTCCAGCTTTCCATTGTCATTCGTCCAAAACTTCTTACATGCTTCGAAATAGTCCACTACCAATTCTGTCTTACCTTTCTCGAGAAGCTCCTTGGCCAATGTCATATTCGGACCGAAGCTATCGAGCTGCGGTGAACCTGGAGTGGCAGCCGCCGCCAACAGATACTGTCCGGCTTGCGCAAGTTTGCCTTGCTGCAACGCGATTCGGCCCAGTACGAAGTTGCCATAGAAAATGGCATTTCCATAGTTCCAATCGTTGCGATAGTCGGAGGCCATCTTGAGGAGCTGTTTAGCATAGCTTCCGGCCTTGTCCATATCTCCCGCTTCGAAGGCGCGCTTGGCAAGGTCAGGGAGTGCATATTCCAGTTTCTCGCCGGTCGATCCGGCAGTCGATTTCTCCAGCGCCGCCAGTTGCTCCTGCGCGGTTGCGGGAGGCATGCCGAGGCGCGCCAGAATCGGGCGAAGAGCGGCTGCAGCGGATTGAACGTTGGCCTTGTCGGAAGCGGAAAGAGCGGCTTGGAGCTGATTACACTTCTGGCCGGCAACCGTGAAATCGTCGTTCGAGTCGAACTCGTCACCCGCCGGACGATGTCGCCCGCGAGCCCCTAGAACCATGTCGATTGTGCGGCATTGTTGGAGGTAAGTGCGCAGATCGTCATCGGCAGCATTCTGCTGACCGGGAAGATACGCAGCCAGTCCCAGAAGCAAGAGCACACTCCAGGCAGTACGTTGGGCCATAGTCGATCCCCTTTGCGCCAGCTACAGCCTGGCACGCCTGGCCGGAGTGTAGCTCAACCTGTGTAGAAATTCGCCTGCGCACTAAGTCGCCCGGTCGAATTTCCTCGATGACACTGGCGGGCGTGAAGTCTATCAACCTCCCGTTCTGGCGAAAAGCGAATAGCTGCTAGCGAAAATCGCGGCCGCCGCTGCTGGACGGCCGCGTTCTCTCTCCTCAGTGCGTGGCGACGAAGGTCACCACGTGATTCCCTACCAGGTCATAGCTCGGATCGACGGTGTGAGTGCCTGACAGGCGCGGCGCGTTCAGCATCCCCTGCAAGTCAACCAGCGCGACATATTGCGGCGTGCCGTTGGCGTAGCAGGTCACCGGCCCGTAGTCGGTCACAATTCCGGTAGCTTTGCCGGTGGTGGGACTCACGTAGGCGGCGACGGTGTGCGGGTCGCAACCGATCGAGAAAGGATAGCCTGCCGGATCGTTGGGCATGGCGACGACGGCGTAGTCCACCAGCGCCGGCGTGCCCGTGCCCGAGGTTGACGGCAGCTGCACCACCATCACTGCGTTGGCCTGGCTGGGCGGGAAGGGGAACTCGCCGCTAATGATGCCTAGATGGCTGCCGGTGGCAACCGCAATTCCGTCGGTGCCCGACTCCGTGCCATCGTACGGGTCCCACTCAGGGATGGCCTGGAACTGCAACGGCGCAGTCCACGTTCCCGGCGAGCCCGCGGTGAAGGTGGCCTGGGTCAAGTCGGTGAGGACGATGTTGCTGGTGAACTCATCGGTGGAGAGCGCGATGCCGGTGAGGCAATCCTCGCCCGCCGAATCGAGTGTGCCGCCGAGGGTGTTGCCGTACTCGGGCGTCGATCCCGACTGCAAGCGATACAGATCGTAGATGCCGTCTTCATTGGGCGACAAGATAAGCTGGCGGATCGGGTCCCACAAAACGTCTTCCGAGATCTCATTGGCCGCGGGCACCGGCGGCGAGAAGGTGTTGCTGCCGAGGTTGAGGAACTGGATGGCCGAGCCCGAGGGCGCGTTGGAATAGCCGATCCCCAGCACCGCGGTGTTGGAGTTGGATTCGATGGCGACGCCGCAGTTGAAGCAATTGCCGCCGGAGGTGTCGGTGGCCGCCGTGCTGCCGCTGGTCAGCGTCGCCAACAGGTTCGTTCCGTTGATGAGATAGACGTCGGTATCGTTGGCGGTACAGACAGTCTCGCCGGTAACGGAGTTGGAGGCGCAGGAGTTCACCACGCCCGCGGTGGCAATCGGCGTCGCCGTTCCCGGCGGCTCGATGGGCACGACTTGAATTCCCGTCTGCGAGCTGCCCCAGTTGCCGTTAGGAATGTAGGCGACCACGCCGTGTTGCCCCAGCAGCAGGCTGAGCGAGCTGGTCGGGTTACAGGCGGTGGGACTCAGCGGCCGGGTGATGGCGATGTAAGCGTCGCCCACAATCAAATCCAGGCCGATAGGCAGCCCAAAGACGTTGTTCTGATTCACCACCAACTCCAGACTACGTGCCTCCACCGCGTAAGGGACAGTGGTGTAGAGAACGCGTTTCAGATAGAGCGTGCCCAGGCCCAGCAGCGAGACGCTGGTGTTGTTGGGAATGTTGTCGGTGATCTCCGGATGGCCGAGGACGGAGATGCCGATGAGCTGGTCCTGCCCGGTGAGCGAGGTATCGAAACTCGAGTCGACCGAGGCATCGACCTGCGCGCGCATGACGGTGGCGGTCACCAGCCCGCTGAGCAGGTTCAGCCCCTGTATGGTCGAGGTGTTCTCGCCGCTGGAGAAGCTGGGCGTCAGGTTCGATTCCACCGTGTCTGACACTGTGGCACTGGTCAAAAGGCCGGGCAGGCTGACGTTGACCTGCGCGTTGGTCAGCACGTTGCCTTGCGTACCCAGGCACGGCAGGATCTCAGGTGCGGTCTGCGACGAGGAGACGATGGCGTTGGTCAGCTGCGTTCCGTAGGAGTAGCCGCTGATGATTCCGGGCGCGGGCACGTTGTAGATGCCGCTGGTGGCGCTGGAGACGATGACCTGCGTGCCTACCTGCAGTCCGAGCAGATTGCCGACGGTGACGTAGACGTGCAGCATATTCACCGTCATGGTGGCGTTGGAGCTCGCGATGCTGGAGATTTGCTCGTTGAGCACCACGTATCCCACGAGCGGCAGATTGATGCGCGTGTTAGGCGCAACGCTGCCGTTGTAGACCCGCCCCAACACGATCAGGTTGCTGAAGTTCGATCCCGCGGCGCTGACCTGAAAGCTGCCATTGCTGTTCAGCGTGGTGGTGCTCTGGGCAGTGATCGCCTGCGCCGAAATGAGTCCGGCCAGCAGGCTAATGGAAGACGTGTTTGAGCTGGCGTGCGCTTGGTTTGGCGCACTTGAGATCGCGGTGTTGACTGCGCCTCCGCTGACGATTGGCGGCAGATTAACGGCGGCGGCGCTGGCCGACTTGCTCAGCGGCTGCTGCGACAGCCCGCACATGCCGGTGAGCGAGACCGGCGCGGTCTGCCCGACCAGGACCGTATTCCCGACAAACGCATAAGTCCCATAGGCTGACGGCAGGTACGACTCCGTGTAGTTGCTTTGGCCAAAACTGTAGACGGGCGCAAGGGCGATTGCCAGCAACAAAATTCCGATTGCCGGCAGAGGGCCGAAGGTCGAGGACCGCGGGGTTGCGGAATTCTCTGGGTGGCGCATGGATGTCTCCTCTTTTTCTGTCTGGCCGCGCATGAGTTGCGGTGCACGGTCGAGTTGCACACACGTAGGGGAAGACAGCCTGGCTGTGCGTTCGGAGGGTCTGGATTAGGAGGGTCTATGTCTCAGGCGATTCAGCAAAAGCGAGCCCATGACCAACACATCAGTGTTGCAACAATCCGCGTTTCTAGTTGAACGACAGTGGAGGGGACTACCGGCTTGAAGATGATGTCACCGCTCCCTGGCGCTGTCAATTGTTTTCGCAGAAATTTTTATGCCGCCTGCCACATTGTGGGAGCCATTGATCATCGCGGCGTCGCAACTTGTTGATGAAGATGGGGGAGGAGCTTAATTCGTGCTGGAGGAGGCGGCGCGGCCCTGCGCCAGCGTCGACTGCGCGGCGTGTGCCGCTTGCGGATGCGACTGCGCCTGCTTGCGCTCGGCGAGTTTCTTGCGGTTGAAATCGTTGATGATGCGCGCCACGTAGGCGTGAGTCTCGCGATAGGGCGGCACGCCTTTGTACTGCTCGACGCGCTGCGGGCCGGCGTTGTAGGCTGCGAGCGCCTTGGCGACATTGCCGTTGTACTGCACCAGCAGCTCGCGCAGGTAGCGCACGCCGCCATCGACGTTATCGCTGGGATCGAAGCTGTCCTTGACGCCGAGCTTGCCGGCGGTCGCGGGCATCAGCTGCATCAGGCCCCGCGCGCCCTTCGGCGAGACTGCGTGGGGATTGTTGGCGCTCTCGGCGGCAATCACGCTGGCGATGAAGTCGGCGTCAATCTGATGCTGGGCGCTGGCAGCGGCAATGATCGCAGCCAGGCCGGACGTTTTGGGTTGGGGAGCGACGGCCTCTTCTTTTGGTTCGGGCGGCGCTGGCTCGAAGCTCTCGATCTCGGCGGTGGGCACGTCGACGTAGCCGCCCGCGGGATCGCTGGTCATATACAGGCGCGTTGTGTCGCCCAGCGACTCATGATGCTCGTGGCGAAGGCTGAACCCGTTGCGCAGATTTGCCAGCTCGGCAGCGTGCAGCTGCGAGGCGAGCAACACGCTCATCGTGATTTGCACCAGCCTACGCATTGATTTTTACCCTAGCCGGGAGTACCTGCTCGATGGCGGCGGCCACGCCGCTTTCATCGTTGTGCAGGGTCACCGTCCAGCCATTCTGCTTTAGTTCGTCAGACGCATTTCCCATGATGACGGGATGTCCGGCGAAGGTCAACATGGCGATGTCGTTGTAGTTGTCTCCGATCGCCATGACTTCGTCTCGCGCCAGTCCGCGGTGCGCCGCCCAGCGCTCCAGCGCGTGTCCCTTGGAGCAGCCGGCGTTGAGCACATCGATGATGGTGAGGTTGCGGTGATCGTATTGCGTGCGCTGCACCGTGATCTCGCCGGCGAGGCCGCTGCCGGCAAGCCGCTCTTCGGCCGACTTCATTAGCGCAACTTCGCCGCAGAACATCACCTGGATGGGATCTTCGAGGAGCGCCTTCTCGAGCGGGTTGACGTACTCGATGAAGGGCGCATTCTTCTCCATCCAGCGCTGGATGACGCCGTAGAGGCGTTCGTGCTTTTCGCAGACGATGGCGCCCATGCCGTCGCGGTCGAAGGTGATGACGGTGTGATCGCGGAAGTCGGCCATGGCACGGCAGAGCTTGATGGCAGTGTCTTTTGGCAGCAGGTCGCGATGGAACCTCTCGCCGCCGGTGGAGCGGGTGACCGCGCCGTTGGAGCTGATGATCCACAGCTCGAAGCCGAGCGAGCGCGCGATGGGCAGCGCGAAGTCGTGGCGGCGGCCGGTGACCAGCACCGTCTCGATGCCTGCGTGATGCGCGCGCTCCAGCGCCTCGAGATTCGCCGACGAAACTTGCGAGCGCGAGTCGAGCAGCGTGCCGTCAATGTCGATGGCGATGAGGCGAATGGGGTGGGAGCGGGTCACTGATTCTAGGGTAACAGCATTCGGCAGGACGATAGCGCTTGGAGACTGGCGTGTGCCTATTAGCTGCTCGAAGGTTCATCACGAACAGGGTTCGTCGACTGGTCGCGTACCCGGGGCGGGGCCTCGCACAGGAGGGTACGGCGCCTCCGGAATGCTGTCGGCCGAATGTCGTCGGCCAAACGCCGCCGGCCGGATGCTGAGGAGCCTCGGATCAAGCTTTGATATTCATGACGCCGAATCGGATGTGCTTGGGGCGACATCGAGCCGCGCAGCGGCGGCTGCGCTTCTAGCCCCGGGCGCAAGCCCGGGGTGTGCTTGTTTGGAGAGTGCCTCTGGCCGCGTAGCGGCTTGCGTCAGCTTTGGGTCGGCGGCTCACGCGGGCGTCGGCGCCTGGTTAGCGAGCCGCTACGCGGCCAACCGAATTATTCTGCCACCTCACCCCGGGCTTGCGCCCGCTAGAACTTCTTTGTGCCTCCACTCTCTTCATCTCTGTGTCTCTACGCTCTCCATCTCCGCGTCTCTGCTGCCTTAGGTGTCTCTGTCGCTAATTACGGCTGTCTATCTCATTTGCATTGCGTAATCCTCCTCAGCCATGCCAGAATCGCGCGTTTCCTGAAAGGTGAACGATGAAACGAGTTGCATTGACAATTAGTCTTGTGATGGTGATGGCCGGTGGACTGGCAGCTCAGAGCAACACCGCTGCGGCGCCGGCCGCGAGCGAGCCGCTGTCGGCGATGGCGTGGTTCGTGGGCGGGACATGGACCTCCGACGTCAAAGACGACTCGGACGGCAGTGTGACGCATGTTGCCGAGCGCATCCGCTGGTCGCCCAACCACCGGGCGATCGACTTCAATGTCGAGTTCAACGGCAAGCCGCATTATGACGGCTTCTATGCCTTCAATCCGGCTACCAAGAAGATCGACTTTTACTACACCAGCTCCGAAGGCGAGTTGACGATCGGCACGGTGACCCCGGACGCGGACGGCAAGACCTTCCACCAGGAGTTCGACATCATGCACACCAGCGGGGTGACGGGCCATCTGCGCTCCACGCTGGTGCGTGATGGCGACAATGCCTATTGGTTCTCCGTGTTCATGCAGAGAAGTGGTGAGTGGCAGCAGGTGTTTCGGATTCGCTACGAGCGCAAAGCGGAGTAGCGAGTTGTTAACGCCGATGCGACCGCAGCGATGGCGCGTAACAGGGCACGGCTGAACAGGCTGCTGAAAAACTCGTTGTCAGGTCTAGCACGGCTAGAGCTGACCTTCAGGCCAGCGTCCAAGTGCTTCGTTTCTGTTCCCGAGCCGGCTTCAGCCGGCGGGAGACGTCATGCGAACTTCAGCAGTGTGGTGAAACACCCGGAAAGGCAAATTCCTCGCGAGCTAAAGCTCGCTCGGGAAACACAAAATTAGAAGGCTTAGACGCTGGCCTGAAGGCCAGCTCTCCCCGAACGGCTCGTCATATCGAGTTTTTCAGCAATCTGCGAAGCCGTGCCCTGACGCGAAGCAAACCTGACGCAGGCCTGAAGGCCTGGTCTACTACTGACCTACAGTTCCACCACGTTACCGCTCCACCGCCAGCCCCACCGCATTACCTCCGCCGAGGCAGAGCGCGGCGATGCCTTTATGCACATCGCGGCGGATCATTTCGTAGAGCAGCGTGGTGAGGATACGCGCGCCGGTTGCGCCGATGGGATGTCCGTAGGCCACCGCCCCGCCGTTCACGTTCACCTTGCTCAGGTCGAGGCCGAGCTCGCGCGTGACCGCGATCGCCGCCACGGCAAACGCCTCGTTAATCTCGTAGAGGTCGACCTCTTCATTCTTCCAGCCGGTCTTCTTCCACAGCTGGCGCACGGTTTCGACCGGCGTCATCATCACCCACTCGGGCGCCAGACCGCTGGTGGCCTGCGCCACGATGCGCGCCATTGGCTTCAGTCCGAGCTCTTTGGCTTTGCGCGCCGGCATCACCACCAGCGCAGCGGCGCCGTCATTCACGCCGGGCGCGTTGCCGGCGGTGACTGTGCCGTCTTTCTTGAAGGCCGGCTTCAGCGCGCTCAGCGCCTCGGCGGTGGTGTCCTCGCGCGGCGACTCGTCGATGCTAAACATGACCGGCGGCGCGCCCTTCTTCTTCGCGGGTAGCTCGACCGGCACGATCTGGTCCTTGATGCGGCACTCCTTGATCGCCGAGATCGCCTTGCGATGCGAGTTGAGCGCGTACTGGTCCTGCTCCTCGCGCGTGATGTGATACTTGTCGGCGACATTCTCGCCGGTGGTGCCCATGTGGTAGTCGTTGTAGACGTCCCACAGGCCGTCGTGCACCATCGAGTCGACCACCTTCTGGTCGCCCAGCCGAAAGCCCTTGCGCGCATTCATCAGCATGTAAGGCGCGTTGGTCATGCTCTCCATGCCGCCGGCGACGACGATCTCCGAGTTGCCGGTGGCGATTGCCTGCTGCGCCAGCGCGACTGATTTCAATCCCGAACCGCAAACCTTGTTGATGGTCATGGCGGCCACGCGATCGCTGAGCCCGCCTTTGAGGGCCGCCTGGCGCGCGGGATTCTGTCCCAGCCCGGCTTGCACCACGTTGCCCATGATGCACTCGTCGACGGTGTTGGGATCGATGCCGGCGCGGCGTACGGCCTCGCGTACGGCGATGGCACCCAACTGCGGCGCGGTGAGGTCCGACAGCGAGCCCTGAAATTTTCCGATGGGCGTGCGCACGGCGGATACGATGACGACATCTTCGGATGGCATGAGTAACTCCTTCTGAGGCGGCTGGCCGCGAGCTACGGGCCGCAAGTGCATCATGAGCGAGATAACGATGGGCTATGCGAGAACGGTGAAAACTCACCATCCGCATCCCAGTCCAACTTCATGGCTCGCGGCCCAGGGCTCAAGGCTTAATCGACCGAACATTATAAGATGAGCTTGCCTTGTCCTCCGACGCGCAAATCCCCATCGAGCCGCAGATCGTTCCACAACGGAAACGCCTGCTGGCGCCGTGGTGGCACACGCTGATCCTGATTGTGCTGCTATTGCTGGCTTCGCTGGGCGGCATGGTGGGCGGGCATCCGCTGGCCGAGTCCCGCGGCAGCAAGCTGCCCGAGTACATCGCGACCATGGTGTGGGAGTGGTTCCTGGTGGGCATCATCTGGCTGGGCACGCGTAAGCGCATCGGGCTGCGCGAACTGATCGGCGGGCGCTGGTCGAACCTGGAAGAGGTGCTTCTCGACTTCGTCTACGCCGCCGCGTTCTGGGGCTGCGCGCTGGTAGTGCTGGGTGCGGCGGCGAAGCTGATGCACCTCGACCAGGGCGGGAAGTTCGAAGCCATGCGCAAGTCGCTCGGCTTTCTCGCGCCCGGCAGCCGGCTGGAGCTGGCGGTGTGGTTCTGCACCAGCGCGACCGCCGGCTTCTGCGAAGAGATCATCTTTCGCGGATACCTGCAGCGGCAGTTTGCGGCCATCGCGAATTCGATGCTGGCCGGCGTGGTGCTCTCCGCCATCGTCTTCGGCGCTTCGCACGGTTATGAGGGTGCGGCGCGCATGGTGCTGATCGCGCTTTACGGATTGATGTTCGGGCTGCTGGCGTGGTGGCGAAAGAGCCTGCGTCCGGGGATGATTGCGCACGCCTGGCACGACGGATTGAGCGGCGCGGTGCTGCGCATGTTGCGTTGATTGGAACAGAAAATTGAGTTTTGCGCCGCAGCTCGCAAAATTTTTTTTACTACCCTCCGGCGATGCAATCGATGCATTCTGTTCTCGCGCGAAACATTTTTCCCGACCTCTTTTCTCTCATCGATTTTGCGGCGATGCAATTTCGCCAGTATTTATGCGGGTGCGAAGGCATGCGTGCGCAGCGCCGAAGCGCGACGAGCAACGCTCTCACGCTGCCGGGAGTGAGACGATTGCGATGGGCGCGCCGCGTCGTTGCCCAATCGCGCACGCTCATGCGCGTTTTTTTTGCTTGACTATTTTTTTCGTTGACTCTATACAAAGATCAAATTGCGATGTTTTAACGTCGCAATGCTTCCATGAAAATGGAAAAGGGAGAATAGAAACAATGGCAACCAAGAAAAAGGCAACGAAGAAGGCTGCGAAGAAGTCCAAGAAGCACTAACCTGGACCTTCGATCCGTATCCAAAGGGGACGCGCAAGCGTCCCCTTTGGTTTTTGGTAGCGCGGACCCTCAGGCCTGCATCGTTGGTGCTGGCTACAAAAATGGGGGCGCTGTGGTCTTCGATCTCAGCGCCCCCTGCATTTCTATTCTTTCTGCTGACGCGGGCCTGACGGCCCGCTCTACCGGAGGCACGTTCCTATCAATTCACGCTGACCGCATGTCGCGCTGGACGCGGCAGCGGCTCCTCCTTCGCCGGGCAAATGCTGTGATACGAGCAGCGCCAGCACGCGCCGCTCGGTTTCGGCTCGAACTCTCCGGCGGCAATCTTCGCCGTAATCTCTTGCACCAGCGCCTCGGCCTCGTGCAGCTGCTTTTCGGAACGCTGCGACTCGAGGGCGGTGTTGGTGGACAGATTCACGAACACCAGCGCCGAAGGAGTGTGCCCTAGTTGGCGCGCCGCCAGCGCATAGATCGAGAGCTGCAGGCTATCGTCGGCGTCCTCCTGAGTTTTTGCGCGTCCCGTCTTGTAGTCCACCACCGCAACCGTGCGGTCGTCGAGCGCGTCAACCCGATCGAATCGCCCGCGCACGCGCGCGCCGCCGATCTCGACGGAAAAGCGCTTCTCGGTTTCCACAATTTCCCCCGCCGGCCGTGCCAGCTCCGACTGAAGAAATGCGAGCAACTGCTCGCGCCCGTTGCATTCATACATCTGGCGCTGCAGCGGCTCGGGGATACTGGCCTTGGCGAACTCGTCACGGAAGCAGGCGACCACCGTCTCCGCATCCGGCGGCCGGCCGGCGCGCACGCCATCGAAGTAAGCCTTCAGCGCGAGATGCATGGCGTTGCCGTATTGCAGTGCTGCAGTCGCTTCCTCTGGCAGCCGCCAGTCGTAACGCAGCTTGTACTGCAGCGGACAGCTTTGGTACGTGTCCATCGCGCTGGCGCTCAGATCGAGCAGGCGGGCATCGTCGCGTGGAGGCAACTGCGTCCAGTGCGAGACGGTGAGTGGCGAAGCGGCAGCGGCGGCGTGCAGTTGCGCGATCGGCGGCGCCGGCAGCAGCCGACAGTGGACGGCGCCGCGCAACGGCGCCGCGGCGTACACCAGCTCGCGCATGTATTTGGTCGGCGGCGCGGGCTGGCCCTTATCGCGTCCCGCCTTGCCGCACAGGTAGAGCTCGTCCATGGCGCGCGTCATCGCGACGTAGAACAGACGGCGCTCTTCCTGCTCATGCCGCGTTTTGGGATCGGCGTCGAGGACGTCACCGCGACTGCGCAGTTGCGGCGGAAACTCGACGAGCGACTCCTTGTACGACGCGGGAAATTTGGTCGTCGACGCGACGCAGATGACGAAGACGCGACGGAACTCCAGCCCCTTGGCGGCGTGCACCGTCATTAACTGCACGGCGTCAGGTGCGGGAGTATCGCTGAGGTCGGCGGGTTCGAGCGCGGCGACGGGATCGTCCTCATCACCTTCTTCGACCAGCGCGCCGCCCGCCTCCGTGCAGTACGTGCAGACGTATTCCAAAAACTCGTGCAGCGTGCCGTCGCCGCGGATCTGCTTCGGCTTCTCGCACCAGCGTTCGGCGAAGTCGCGCAGGCGGCGCAGCGGCATCGAGTCGGGCAGCGCGAAGTCGCGTTGCGCAACGTCGAGCGCCGGCAGCAGCGCGTTGCCGGCCTCGAGGACCTCATCGCGCGCGCTGCGGATCGCCGCGACCACATCGTCGCCGCCGGGAACGTTCGCGAGCGCCGCCTCGGCGTTCATACCCTCTCCGCAAAGCGCGAGCTCGGCGCGGAAGCGCTCGCCATCGACATGAAATTTCTCCAGCGCGGCGACGCGAAAGAGCGCGACGGGATGTGACGAATCGAGGATGCGCAGCGCGGCCATGGCATCGCGCAGCTCGGGGGTGTGAAACAGGTCGGCGCCCTTGACCCGCACCGGAATGCTGCGACGGGTCAGCTCCGCGACGACTTCCTCGCGCTGGTAGTGGCTGCGATAGAGCACCGCAATCTGCTTCAGCTCGAGCCCCGCGATCTCGCGCTGCATGGCCTGGATGGAGTCGGCGATGAAAACGGCTTCGTGCTCGGGGCTGGTGTGGACGATGGCCTGTACGGGCAGCGCTTCGGCGAGCGCGGGCTCGCGTTGCAGACGGTCGCAGCTCAGCGGCTCGCGCTTCCAGCCGCGATCGGCACGCACGATCTCGGGATTCGCCTGGATGGCTTGCGCGGCGCAGCGCAGGATGGGCGGCGTGGAGCGGCGGTTCGCCGACATGGTGACGCGCGCAACGCGCTCGCCTCCAAAAGTCTCGAGGAAGTGGTCGAACGCGCCGCTGGTGGCGCCGCGAAACTGGTAGATGGCCTGGTCGGGATCCCCGACGGCGAAGACATTGCCTTCGGCGCCCGCCAGTAGGCTGGCCAGCTTGATCTGCGCGACGTTCGAGTCCTGGAACTCGTCGATGAGGATGAAGCGGGCGCGGCGCTGCTCGCGCTCCAGCACCGACTTGCGGCGCGCCAGCAGATCGACGGCGCGCGTCATGATGTGACCGAAGGTCCCGAGGCCTTCGGTCTGCAGCCGGTCTTCGGCATAACGGAAGGCGCGCGCCACTTCGCGGCAGCGCGCCAGCACCTCGTCGTCGGGCATGACGTCGGCGTCCTTGCGACGGGCCATGCGCGGCAGCGGCAGCTCGCGGCGTTCCAGTCGCGCGACGTAGGCCTCGTAGTCGGCGGGCGTGCGCAGCTCGTCGTGGCAGCTGCTGAAAAACTTCAGCAGGTCTTCAAGAAATTTTCCCGGCGCGGCGGCCTTGATGTAGTGCTCCAGCTTCATCTCGCCGATGCGGCGGCGCAGGAAGATGAACAGGTCTTTGTCGTCGAGCAACTGGAAGGTAGCGCCTGCATCGCGCAGCAGCTTGTAGCAGTAGCCGTGAAAGGTGTGCGCGCGCAGGCCGCTCTTCATCAGGCGGCGCGCGGCGCTGGGGCCGTCCATCTCCGGATAGAGCGACGGCTGCCGCTTCGGGTAGAGGATGGCGGCGACGCGCTGTATGAGGTCGGCGGCGGAGTTGCGGGTGTAGGTGACGGCCAGGATTTCGTCGGGGCGCGCGGCCTCGGTCTGTATGAGGTGCGCGATGCGGCGCGCCAGCACCGTCGTCTTGCCCGTGCCCGCGCCGGCGACGACCAGCATGGGGCCTTGAATGTGCTCGATGGCGCGGCGCTGGTCGTCGGTGGGGATGAAGTCGTGATGGCCGTTGAGGGGCATGGGTTGGCGCTGCACGAATAAAAGGCGAAACCTAGTAATTATATGGGATGAGGCAAACCGCGGGATGTGGAAAAACCAGACAATTGGCGGGTAACAGAGGACGGGTGCCCCGGGTCTCACGGGATTCGGGACCCGGGAGACAGGCACCCAGGTCTTGAAAATCGCCAGACCTGGGACACCCGGAGAATGTAATTGCCCTACAGCTCCGCCCGCGCGATCGCTAGGGCGGCTATAGCGGCGGTTTCGGCGCGGAGGATGGTTTCGCCCAGCGAACAGGAGAGGAATTGCGCGTCGGTGAAGAGTTGGAGTTCGTCCGGGGTCCAGCCGCCTTCGGGGCCGATGGCGAGGGTGAACGAGTGCGGCTGGTTCGAGCGCAAGATGTCGGCGAGCATGAGGGTGCGTTCGTTTTCGGCGAGGACGATGCGGAGTGCCGGTCGGCCGGGGATGAAATCCTCGGCGCCGGCTTGTGCCCTCCCTACGGGACTCAACCGGTTGGAGGGGGCGTCTACCCGGGGCTTGCGCCCTGGGCTACCATCGCAGCCGCCGCTGCGCGGCTCGGTTGAGCTTGTCAGCACGGGCGATGCGCTCTGGATGAATTCCTCGCGAGAGCCGTGTCGTTCTGGTGCATCAACGCCGCTGCGCGCATCCGTTGGGCTTGCAAAGTCGTGCGATGTGCCACGAGAGTTTTCTTCAAGAGAGCTATTTGTTATGTGTGCATCCACGCTGCGGATATTGGCAACAGCTTCGCTCAGCTTCAGCGGCGCGGCGATGTCGGGCGGGGCTAGGCGGCGGGATTGTTCCGACGCTTCGCGGGCGATGCGGCGCCAGCGCTCGGCGCGGCTCGCTGCGGCTTGCGCCAAGTGCTTCTCGGTGCGGCGCGCGACGACCGGCACGATCGTCGTCACGTTCAGCTCGGTACACTTCTCGATCGCCCACTCCATGCGATCGAACTTGAAGACAGCGAGCAGCAGCGTGATGGGAACCGTCTGGCCGGCCGGAAGTTCCTCGCCTAACGCAAACTCCACGCGATCGTCGGTCACAGACGTTATGGTGCCCTGCCGTAGCGCATCGCCGCAGGCGACCTCGAACTGCTGTCCGACGCGCGCGCGCAGGGTGCGCGACAAGTGCGCGGCGTGCTCTCCAACCAGGGCGGCGCGATCGCGCGAGTATTCGTCGGCAATCCAGCGGCGGCGGGTCATCGGGTGAAGATTAGCAGAATAGTCGCGATGGCCAGTGCAGTGTAGGCGCCGCCGAACATGCGGTTCTGGCGCGCCAGGGTTTCTTCCTCGAGGGCGCGGCTGTTGAGCACGAACTCCAGCGACGAAACCATGCCCACCAGCACCGCCATGATGAGCCAACGCTCGTGCCGCATGTGTTCGTGCAAGATGAAGACGATGGCAATCGCCGAAAGCGCGAGATAGATGCTGCCGCCGAGGAAGGCGCGCTTGCGGCGCTTGGGATTTTCGTAACGCGCGAGCACGATGCGCGCCAGCTCGCGCGGCCTCACCAGTCGCGCGATCGCGGGTAGCGCGGTCACGATCAGCAGGAACCAGGCGTAGATGCGGAGTGCGTTGTCCAAGGGCAGCGGCCGGCGGCCAGTGTTCAGTGGCCAGTAGTCAGTTGTCAGCTGTGGGGACGCGTTTCAAGGCTCGCCCTGTCAGGACATAGCTGCAGCCGTGCCCGGATAAGAAGCTATTATTGCGCAGTCTCGAAACGCGCTTACCCTCTGCCGCTGTCCGGCGTCCCCCAATGCCGCTACAGAATTGTGACCACGCCGCTGGCCAGGTCGTAGTATCCGGCGACCACCTTGATTTTGCCGCTGTCCACCATCTCGGAGATGACGGTCGAGGCCTTGCTCAGCAGCATGGCCTGGTTTTTCGCGTTGGCCTTCGTGGCCGCTTCCAGGTCCTTGCCGGCCTGATCGACGGCGGGCTGAATGTGCGGGAAGAGCGAGCTGATCTGACCGGGAACGGCCTTGCCTTGGATGGTGGCTTTGACGGCGCCGCAACCGGCGTGACCCATCACCAGAATGACCTTCGTCCCCAACACGGCCGCGCCGTATTCCAGGCTGCCGATGATCTCGGGAGTGACGATGTTGCCGGCGACGCGGGTGACAAAGATGTGGCCGATGCTCTGATCGAAGACCAGCTCGACCGGCACGCGCGAGTCGGCGCACGACAAGACGGCGGCGAAGGGCTCCTGCTTCTCGGCGGTGTGCTGCTTGAGGATGTCGAGGTCATGCTGCTGCGAAGTGAGATTGTTCTGGGTGTAGCGCTTGTTGCCGGCGACCAGCTCGGCCAGCGCGGCATCGGCAGTGGTGGGGATGTCCTGAGCCACGGCGGCGGGCGGAACGGCGAGCTCCAGTCCGCCGGCAGTGAGCGCGGCGGCTCCGGCGACTCCCAGCTGCAATATGCGACGGCGGGACAGCTCGTTGGCGGGCGAATCCTTCATGAAGCCTCCTGCATGGCGGGAATGAAGTGGATGCTTGGCAGTTGTATCAGGCCAGGGGCGGTGAAACAAGGGAATGCGAGTGGGGCAAGGGGGAAATCGCTTTTTCGCCTTTCGCTCTTCGCTATTCGCTATTAGCCAGAACCTGCCCGAAAACGGTGTGGCGATGGGCGAGGAGCGGCAAGCGATGTCGGGGCGCAATAAGCTGGGCCCGCGCTAGCACAAAAGATGGGCGAACGTGGGTCAGCGTGTATGGGCACCGTGTATGGGTGAACGTGGCGCACCGTGCACCGTGCCGTCCAGGGGACCTTCTGGCGAATAGCGAATGACGAAACGCGGCGCGCAATTCTAGTGCAGAATGCCGCGTCGGCGACAATCATCCTGCCGCAATGTGAAATAATGGCGGCGATATGCGCGACAGAATTCCTGTTATTTTCATCACCCTGGCGATGTTGATGTGGGCCACGTTTGCGCCGGCGCAGAACGCTGCTCCGCAGAATCCTGGGCCGCAGAATCCTGCGCCGGAGGCTGCGAAAGCGAAGTCCGAACAGGCGGCGGAGCTGGTGAAGCAGGGACAGAAGCTGGGCGCCGAAGGGCACGGCGACGAGGCCATGGCGCAGTTCGAGCGCGCTGTCGAGATCGATCCCGACTCGTACGACGCGCAGCTTTACCTGGGAGTGGCGCTGGACCTGAAGGGCAACTACGAGGACGCACGCAAGCACTTGGCGCGCGCCATCGAGCTCGTCTCCGATCAGCAGGCGGTGCAGCCGCTGCGGGTGATGGCCGTGTCGTATGCCTTCCAGTGCAACACCGATAAGGCCGCCGAGTACGAGCGCCGCGCCTTTGACCTGCAATTCAAGTGGAACAAGCTGGCCGACGCGGCGAACACGGCCGACGAGCTGGCGCGCATTTATCTGGAATGCGGCGATCTCGATAACGCCTTCCAGTGGTATCAGACGGGACACCTGACCGCGCTGAAGAATCCCAACATCACGCCGGGGGAGAAAAACTTGTGGGAGTTTCGCTGGGAGGCGGCGCTGGCGCGCATTGCGGCGCGCAAGGGGCAGATCGAGAAAGCGCAGCAGCACCTGGCGACGGCGAAGGCGATCCTAGCCAAGAATGAAAATCCCGACCAGATGCGCTTCTATCCGTATCTGTCAGGATATGTCGCGCTGTATGCCGGCAACTATAAGGGCGCGATCGCCGATCTGCAGAGCTCCGACCAGAAGGACGTGTTTGTGATGAGCCTGCTGGCGCAGGCCTACGAGAAGGCGGGCGACAAGGCGCAGGCGCTGGAGTACTACAAGAAGATCCTGACGGTGAACATGCACAATCCGACCAATGCGTTCGCGCGTCCGCTGGCGCAGAAGAAGGTGGCGGAGCTCGGACAGTAGGGCCGGGCTTGCTGCGCTGGAACTGGAGATTCAACTGAATGGGGCGCCCGGCTTGGACGAGGCGTCCGGCTTTACTCCCAACATCGGTAAGAAGCGCATAGGCCGGGCTGCGGGAATTGAAAGCCATCTCACGAATGCTTTTGTATGTTGAGCCATTTCACGAACGCTTTGTAAAAGGGCACGAGTTTAGTCGTGCCGAAAAATGCCCAAATCTTAGGGCACGGCTTCAGCCGTGCCGAATAGGTAAGTAATCATTGGGCTTCAGCCCCTGCCGCCGCTGAAGCGGACTGCTCGTCCGGTTAGCTACTCCAACTCCTCCGCCAGGCGCTGCGCGGTGTGCTCTACCTTGATCGGCGCGCCGTCTTTGTCCAACCCGCCGCGAATTTGCATCACGCAGCCGGGACAATCCATGACCACCAGCGGTGCGCCTGTGTCCTTGATGTTCTTCAGCTTGCGCTGGAGGATGGGCGCCGAGATCTCGGGCAGCTTCATCGAGTAAGAGCCGCCCATGCCGCAACACATATCGGCCTCGTACATCTCCGCGATCTGGTAGCCGGCTTTGGTCAGCAACTCGCGTGGCTGTTCGGAGACGTCGAGGGTGCGCTTCAGGTGGCAGGAATCGTGATAGGTCACCTGGCCGAGCTGCCGACCCTGCTTGAAGGTCAGCCGGCCCTCGTCGACCAGCTTTTTCACGAGCGTGGAGAAGTCGATGACCTTCGTCGCCAGCTCTCGCGCGCGTGGCAGCCCGCCGGTGTCGCCGAGGTTTTCGAAGGTCGCGATGAAATCGTGCTTCAGCGCGACCGTGCAGGTGGGGCAGGCCGAGACGACGTACTGGACATCTTCGGACAGCAGCGCATCGATGTTGTCTTTCGCGTTCTGCGCGGCGACCTCGTAGGCGCCGCTAAAGCGTGCAGGCGCGCCGCAACAGGTCTGGCCTTGGGGGAAGGTGACCTCGATGCCGGCCTTGTTCAGGATCTTGACGACCGACTCGCCCATCTCGGGGTAAGCGAAGTCGATGAGGCAGCCGGAGTAGAAGGCGGCCTTCTCGGTG